>JAPPGB010000148.1 GCA_028821475.1 Spirochaetaceae bacterium | reverse complement strand
ACAGCCGCATCGCCTTGATGCGCCGCCAAGCGGCGGCCGCGGTGTAGCCCAGTTCGTGCACGACGTAGTCGAACAGACTGCCATACCCGCGGGTCAGGTGGAGGCTGCGCGCCTCGATCTCGCGCAGGTGGTCGAGCACCAGGATCTGCAGCGCCTGTTCGTGGCGGGCGAGCTGCCGGGTCTGCGCCAGCAGGAGGTAGTCGGGCAGCGCGGCGACGGTGGACCAGGGGGTGGGCGAAGACGACTCACTCATACTCATAACTATAACATGGGATTGGAAATAACAGATTTTGCCGAGCCCTGGACTGCGCCGAAACGGCGCCCGGAAGGCCGCGCCACGGGGCGCTGTCGCGGCAACGGAGGCCAAGTCGTTCCGGGGCAGTCGGAGGGACCGCCGCGGGCCGTAGCGAGCCACCATGAGCCCCGAAAATCGCGTCAAGGGGTGCGCGCAGTTTTTTCGCGATTTTTTCCGTGCTCACGATCTGCCGGGACGGCACGCTGCCTGGTCCGAAATTCCTGTGGGTCGGCGATGCTCGGGCATCGGTTTTCATCGTCTTCCATATCACGGAGTCACCGTACTGCCTCATGCATCTCACTTTCGGTCCACGGCTACCGCTTTCGGCGTTCCCACCCACCTCGCCCGCCGCCTTGACCGCAGACAGAGAATGACGCACATTGTGCACATGAAGCGAATCGGGATTCGGGAGTTGCACCTGAAGACGGGCGAGTGGGTGCGCGGCGCTGCGCTCGGCGAGGGGGTCGTGATCACCGATCGAGGACGTCCGGTGGCCTCTCTGCTGCCGGTTCGGCCGGGTGACCTGAGCACGCCGTTCCGGGAGCGCCGCACGTTGCCCGAGTTCGATGCCCTGCCGCCGGTGCCGGGTGATTCCGGCGTCTATGTCTCGGAGGATCGCGACCGCTGATGACCTACTTTGACACCGCCTACATCGTAAAGTGTTACGTGAAGGAAGACGGCTGGCAGCAGGTGAGGAAGCTTGCCCGCGACCAGGAGCGCATCGCCTGCTCGGTATTCGGAAGGCTCGAGTTGCATGCTGCGCTGCACCGGAAGATGCGGGAGAACGCGCTCGCCGGGGGTCAGTTCAAGGTGGTGCTGGAACAGTTTCGGGCCGACGAAGAAGAGCGACTGTGGACCTGGCTCCCGCTGACGGCGGCCATCATGACGGAGGTTGCCGCCACGTTCAGCAACCTGTCAGGCGACGTGTTCCTGCGCACCGGTGATGCCATTCACCTTCTGACCGCAAGGCAGAACGGCCTGCAGGAGGTGTTCAGCAACGACCGCCGCCTGCTGGACGCAGCACCTGCCGTTGGCATGCTGGGGCGCAACGTGATTCGGACGGAGTAGCGGACGATGTATCAACGGATCTTTTCGGCGGAGACGTTTGCCGTGCGGCGGCGGCGGGTGGCGGAGCGGATCGGGGCTGGGGCGGTGGCGGTCGTTCAGGGAGCGCGGGGGTCGGGGTCGCACGACCGGTTTCGGCAGAGCAACGAGTTGTTCTACCTGTGCGGGGTGGAGGTGCCGCATGCGTACCTCTTGGTCGACGGCGGGGACGGCACGGCGGCGCTGTTTCTGCCGCACCAGGACCGGCACAGCGTGGAAGCGGAGGGGGAGCGCCTGTCGGCGGACAACGCACAGCGGGCGCGGGAGTTGACCGGCGTGGACCGAGTGGCGGCGCTGGAGGCGCTGCCGGCGGCGTTGCGCGGGGCGGCGGCGATTTGGACGCCGCTGTCGCCGGCGGAGGGGGCGCGCTCCAGTTGGGACACGCTGCGGCGCGCGCAGGAGGAGGCGGAGGCCGACCCGTTCGACGGGGGGTCGGCGCGGGAGGCGAGGTTTGCCGGCCTGCTGCGGCAACGCTGCCCAGCGGCGCGCATCGAGGACCTGTCGCCGGTGCTGGACGAGATGCGGCTGGTCAAGGACGAAGCGGAAGTGGCGGCGCTGCGCGAGGCGGGGGCCATCTGCGCGGACGCACTGACCGCCTGCATGCGCGCCACGGCGCCGGGGGTGATGGAGTATCAGCTCGCCGGCGTGCTGGAGTACCACTACCGGGTCAGCGGCTCGAGCGGCGCCTCCTACCACCCGATCATCGCCGGCGGCACCAATGCCTGGTACGGGCACTACAACGCCAACGACGCGCCGCTCGGCGACGGCGACCTGGTGCTGGTGGACTGCGCCCCCGACCACCACTACTACACCTCCGACATCACGCGCATGTGGCCGGTGAACGGCACCTACAGCGACCCCCAGCGCGCTCTGTACGGCTTCATGATCGCCTACCACAAGGCGCTGCTTGCCGGCATCCGTCCGGGCCGCACCGACGACGACATCCACGCCGAGGCGGCACAGGTGATGGCCGCCTACCTGGAGCGGACGCCGTTCGCCAATCCGGTGCACGAGCGGGCGGCGCGCGCCGCGCTGGAGTTCCCGCACCACCTGTCCCACCCGGTGGGCATGGCGGTGCACGACGTCAGCCACTACCGCGGCACGCCGCTGCGGCCCGGCATCGTGTTGTCGGTGGACCCGCAGATGCGCATCCCCGAGGAGCGGCTCTACCTGCGCGTGGAGGACACGGTAGTGGTCACCGAGGACGGCTGCGAGAACCTGACCGCCGCCGCACCGCTGGAGATGGACGACGTCGAAGCCACCATGCGCGAACCGGGGATCATCGGGCGGAGGGACGAACGGGTCTTCGGCAGCATGGGTGACCGCACGAAAGTCGTCGGCGACATAGTCTCACCGGCATCGGATCCATCGGACTGGGAGGTGCTGCGCCCGACATGAACTGCTCAAGCGCGACCCGCGCACTCGCCTGATCCGAAGACGCTACGGTTCGTCGGGCCAGCGGTAGTAGGCGGTGGAGCCGCCTGTGGCGTCGACGAGTCGTCGAGACCCGGCGGTCCGTGTCGATCCGCTGTCTTCGGCCGACGGCGTGCTCGTGGGTCAGCCGTCGGCCACCTCGAAGGCGGTGACGTTGCGCGTCTTGCGGCTGAACTCCACGCCGATCAGGTGGGTCTGCTCGCCCCGGCCCCGGTACTTGGCCGCGTAGTCGCGCTCCTGCAACTGGGCGAGCGCTCCACCGGGCGGCGTCATCTCGGCCACCTTGAACTCGAACAGGTACACGTGCCCGCCGGTGCGCACGGCCATGTCCAGGCGGCCGTGGCTGCTCGACTCTTCCACCGCGATCTCGTAGCCGAGCGCCGCGAAGTAGGAGTAGAACACGCTGGCGTAGTAGCCTTCGTAGTTCGCCATGTCGTTGTTGGTGTGCCATTGGTACGGGATGCTCGCGAAGAAGGCCTGGAACAGCTCCTCCAGCCCGGCGCAGTCGTGCGCCGCGAGCAGGCGCGCCAGGCGCATGCTGTTTACCGTCTGCCGGGTCACGTCCTGCACGAGATTGCGCAGCAGATACTCGTTGAGGCTCTGGCGCACCTCCCGGTTGGGATAGCCGAGCCGATACAGCGCCTTGCCGCCCAACTCCTCTTCCCCGGCGATCGTCAGGTAGCCGGTCTGGAACAGCAGCGCCTCCGTGCCGATGTTGCCCACGTCGAACGTCGACAGCAGCACCTCCGTGCTCATCATCCCGTCCAGCGACACCGAAGAAACCCGCCGTTCAAACAAGGTGTCCACCAGAAACGCCGGCGTCCCCGTCTCGAACCAGTGCGCGGCGAACTCGCGAGTGTCGAACAGCAACAGCAGGTCGTACGGGTTATACACCTTGGTCTCGCCGCGCCACCGGTAACCGTTGTACCACTCGCGCACCTGCTCCCGGTCCAGGCCATCGAGTTCCGGCGCGAACACCGTGTCCAGGTCAGCCTCCGTGTAACCGCAGATCGACGAGTAGCGACGGTGCAGAGTGAGGTCGGTAAGGTTGTTCAATTGCGAAAAAAGGTTGACCTTCGAGAACTTGCTGATGCCGGTCAGAAACGTGAACCGCACGTGCGCGTCGCAGTCCTTGATCACCCCGTACAGGCCGCGCAGGTAGCCGCGATTGGCGCGCGCCACCTCCGGCGCATCCACCAGCGCGTCCAGGATCGGCTTGTCGTACTCGTCCACCAACACCGCCACGCGCTGGCCCGTTCCCTGGTGAAGAGCCTGCAGCAGATGCCGAAAGCGCGCCGGAGCGGTGTCGTACCGCACCGGGATCCCGCTGTCCCGCGCGAGACCGTCCAGTTGCGCCATCACGTCGGCGTGCAGCGCCTCCCGCTCCGTGAAGGTGCCGCCCCCGAAGCTCAGCCGCACCACCGGGTGGCGCTGCGACCAGTCGTGCCGGTCGTGGATGTACAGCCCCGCGAACAGCTCCTCGTTGCCTTCGAAGAACTCCTTCAGCGTGTCGAGGAACAAGCTCTTGCCGAACCGCCGTGGCCGCGACAGGAAGTAGTGCGTGCCTTCCCGAAGCAGCCGTTCGACGTAGGCGGTCTTGTCCACGTAGTAGCAGTCCTGCTCGCGCAGCTTGCGGAAGGTCTGGATGCCGATCGGCAGCCGGCGCCTTGTCACCGGCTCATGCTACCCCGGACCGGCGCCTCGCGCTACAAGACTTCACTCGGACGACTCGGACGTCACGGCGTCGCAGTATGCCAGCTCCCAGCCGTGGAACACGACCGCGAGGCCCGTGAACCGCACGCCCGGAAACTGCCGCGCCAGCCGCTCGTCCGCCAGGTACCGCTTGAGTTGCGCCGTCGCCTGTCCGGCCGCCGCCGCCACGCCGGCGTCGTCCGCCGACTCGCCGCGCTGAGGGCACTCAGAGCGCTGCAAGCGCCGACGGCGATTGAGGTACTTCAGCTCGATCAGGTAGCCACGCTGCAGGTGCGGATAGCGGGCCGCCAGCGGCTCCAGGCAGATGTCCGCGTGCCCCTTGCCCAGTTCCGCCTCCGAGCGGAACACGTAGTAGTCGGTCACGCTCAGGTAGGCGGCCAGGAACCCCTGTATGACCTTCTCGCCACTGATGTAGTCGAGTATCCCGGTCTGCCGCGCGATCGCCTCGCTCAGGAACTCCAGTACCGGTCGCCACTCGCCCGCGTTGGCCATCCGCATCATCAACTGCTCGAACCGGAACAGGTTGACCGCGAACACCCCCACGTCGCGGTAGGCGTCGCGCAGGTAGCCGTACATCAGCCGCTTCACGGTCTGGTTCGGGATCGCCAGCCGCGGCAACACGCCCTGCACGTGGCGGATGCTCAGCAGCCCGAAGTAGTGCATCAGGGACAGGAAGTTCTCCCGCTTGGTGAGATCCTTCAGCGGAAAGCCGGGCTGGATGCGAGTATCCACCTGCTCCTCGGCGATGACGTCGCGCAGCAGGTCGAAGTTGCCGTTGAGCTGCCGCCCGGTCACCAGCAGGTGGCGCAGCTTGCCGTAGTCGATGCGCACGTTGGTGTCGATCAGGTATTCCGGTACCTCTCGGTTCGGGATCGAGTTGTCCAAGTAGTAGAGCACCATGTCCGAGTTGTAGAGATCGGTGTCGGCCGTCCTCGCGAATCGGTAGCCATTGTACCACTGGCCCATGGTGCCCATGGCGGTAGCGACTTCCTGGTTGAACACGCCCAGGTCCCGGTAGGTCTCGACCAGGCGTCGCACCTCCGCCTCGGTGAAGCCGACCATCTCGTTGAAGTCCGGGTGCAGGCTGATGTTCTTGCCGATGTTGAAGCCGCTGGTCACGTCGTCCATGGTGACCGGCGACACCCCGGTGATGAACAGGCGATCGATGCCGCCGCCGCTGCGCGCGGTACCAGCCTTCAGGGTGGCGAAGAAGTTGCGGTAGAAGCCGCCGCCGTGGGTGAGGGATTCGTACGCCTGCGCGCCGTGATGTGCCAGTACGGTGTTGGCGAAGTTGTCGTACTCGTCGATCAGCACGTACAGCGGGATGTCGTGGTCGCCCGCGTACCGGAACAACTCGCTGAGCCTGGTGGCGATGGACGGGGAGCTGAGGATGCGCTGCCGCGCTGCTTCGGGAAACAGGTCGGGATGCCGCTCCAGGGCTCCCCTGAGTTCGATGAGGCAGTAGGTCTCGAACTCCCGCTCCAGCGTCTCGAGCTTGTCGTTGACCGCCGAGAAATCGAAGCGCAGCACCACGTAGCGGTGATGCTCCGAGGTCGGGTTGCGCCCGATGTCGGTGCCGGCGAACACGGCGTCGAACTCGTGGCCCCACCAGCGGTCGTAGTAGTTCTCCAGCAGCGACACCCACAGCGACTTGCCGAAGCGGCGCGGGCGGATCAGGAAGGCGTAGCGCTCCCGCTCCAGCCGGCGCAGGAAGCGGGTCTTGTCGACGTACAGCCACCGGTTCAGGCGGATGCGCCTGAAGTCCGACTCGCCGTAGGGAATGCGCGGGTACGCGGTCGTCTCCTGCACGGCCATCATTCGATGAACAGGCGGTAGCGTCCGACCGTCGTCAACAGGAAGCCTTCGATGCGCACGTAGTAGGTGCCGGCCGGCAGCCGCGAGTCGCCATGCTGATCTTCTTCGACCACAACTATCTCCACGGCCCCGAAACATCCGCTCACCAGCAGCGCGACCAACACACTCAGGAGCCCGACACGCCGGCTCCGGCGCAGTCTTGTCGCACCGCGGCGGTGAGGGTCGCACGCACGCGTGGACGCGTGGTAATCAAGCGGAGCGAGTGAAAAAGGTGCGAAGACGCCTCCCTGTGTCATTTCCCTACACTACCTGCCGCCGCGGCCCCACCGCAACGCTGTTGCGAAAGTAGCCAGGGATAATCCCATGCTGCCGGATGCGCACGACGCTCGTGATGCTCCACTTGCCGCGCCAACAGCATCGAGTCCCACAGCAGCAGGTCCTCCCCCTCCATGTTGCGCCGCACCCCCTCCTCCGCCGCCCGTGGTTGCGTGGTTGCAGGTTGCCTGACCACCGGCACACCGATGATTCGCCGGTGTGGCGGATTCCACTCGCAATACAGGGTGGCGGGGCCGGTCTCGGAGCAGCGGAACGCGTCCACGTCACCGTTGTAGCTGGTGATCACGACCGCGAACCACCGGTTGCCGTACAAGGACCCGTGGTCGCGCTGTATGGACGCCACTCCCTCCCGGCTCATCCGGGCAACGCCGAACCGCAGCGACGCTCCAACTTCCAGGACCGTGAACACCAGCTCACGAACGGACGCCTCCAGCGTGGCGCTCGCCGGCTCCTCGGAACCCTTCCAGGTCCCGTGCATCCACCGGGGAGGCGACCACTCCGGTCGCGACCTGACGCCGTCGCTCGAGGACGGGCTGCGTTACCATGGCGACACAGGTGCGCCTAGAGTCTCGTCAAACGGAAGGGCCCGATGGTTGTCTCGTCCGTTCGGGTTATGTGGGTCCAGAAGCAGTCCATAGTGGTAGCGTCCACCTCGGCACAGTCGAATTCGTCGCGGGCCTCCCCTTCCGCAATCGACACGGAATAGTTACGTTGACCATTCATGATATAGCGGTGATGCAGGATGGTTGCACCGCTAGCCGATTTCTGCTTCAGGTCGAACCGGAACGGCGCTTCGCCGAAATCAATCTCGATCACCAGGTTGTGCGCGGTGGCCTCCATGGTGACGCTCTCCATGACGCCGGTAGCTGTCCAAGAGCCGTGCATCCACGACGGGGGCGACCACGACGGCAGCGAGGGTGGACTCTCTCCCGGACCCTTCGAGCAGGCCGTAACCAGCAACACCAGAGCGACCGCGACTACCAGCGGAGGGACCTTGCGTAGTAGCTGCATATGCTACGGTTCTTCGGGCCAGCGGTAGTAGGCGGTGGAGCCGCCTATGGCGTGTACGGCGCGTTCCATGGGGAAGCGGTACTGGACGTCGTGCAGGCTGCCGCTCAGTGCTTCGATGGCGCGGCGCAACGGCTCCCGGGCCGGCTGCAGGTGGGGGGCGGCGGAGGGGGGCTGCGAGTCGAGCACGTTGGCGGCGCGGCCGCGGGTGACCGGCAGTGGGTGGTCGAGCGCGGCGATCAGGGCCGGCAGGCCGGCGGCAAAGCGGCGCAGGCGGAACAGGCCGTCGGCGGCGGCGATCCGCACGCTCACCGCGGGGTCGCCGAGTGCGACCGTGAACGCGTCCACCACCGTCTGGTCGGCGCAGCGCAGGATCACCAGGCCGGTGACCGCCCAGAACCGGATCGCGGAGTCGGGGTCCGCCAGCCGGCGCAGCAGCTCGGCCCGCTGCCCTACCCCGCGCCGGCTCAGGTCGGCGGTGTCCAGGATTTCCTCGTAGTTGCCGCACTGCCGGCCGACCAGCCACAGCGGGCCGCCGGCGGCGCGTTCGTGCAGCTCGGGCTCGTCGATCAGGCCCAGGTCGCGGTGCTCGATCATCCAGTCGTAGAGCTGGCCGCGCATCTCGTCGGCCACCGCGGCGTGCTCGCCGGCGGGCACCAGGTCGTCCACGAACCAGGGGTCGGCGGCGCCGTCGTAAAGTTCCTCGAACGGCTTGCGCTGCGCCGCGATCTGGCGCTGCGGGCCGGCCAGATCGCCGGCGCGCGCAACGCGGTCCCAGGCGTGGATGTAGCCGGACCAGTAGATCGAGGTCTCATAAGGGAAGTAGGGCAGGTGCGGGAAGAAGTTGCGCTGGTAGCGGTAGTGGCGGGCGCGCAGCGAGCGGATCAGCTCGAAGCGGGTGTCGAGGCGGTCGCGGCCGGTCACCACGTACGGGCGGTGGGCGGCGCCCGCGCACAGGACGGGGCGGCTGTGCATGTAGTCCGGCACCGGCAGGCCGATCATGGTGAGCGTGGAGGCGGCCAGGTCCATGGTGGTGACCGGCTCATCCACTACCGCTCCAGGGGCAGCCGGGGCGAGGTGCCGCCAGCGCGGCGGGAAGCGCACCATCAGCGGCACGTGGTCGCCCTGCTCCCATCCCCAGTGCTTGGCGCGCAGCATGCCGGTGCCGTGGTCGGCCCAGAACACCACGATGGTGTCGTCCCACACGCCGTCTTCCTGCAGCTCGGCCAGGTGGCGGCCGACGTGGTAGTCGATCTGGGTTATGGCGTCGTAGTAGTCCGCCCATGCCGTGCGGAACTCGGGGATGTCGGGGTGAAAGGGCGGCAGCGGCGCCTCGTCGGGATCGTGGAAGTCGTCCGGCTCAAGCAGCGTCAGGCGCTCGGCGCGGATCGTCTCGATCGCCTGTTTCCGGTCCCAGGTCACGGACGAATGGCACTCGGTGTAGTTGAACACCGAGAAGAACGGCTGGCCGGGGTTCCGCTGCCGCCAGTGCGCCTCGCCGCTCCAGGCGTTCCATGCCTCCGCCATGATCGGGGTCTCCGCCTCGGTGCGCGGGTTCCCGGTGCCGGCCAGGTTGTAGTCGGTCTTGACGCAGTTGGAGGTGAAGTAGCCGGCGTCGCGCAGGTACGCCGGCAGCAGGCGCAGGTGCTCGGGTGCGGCGACGCGCGAGCGATGGTGGTGGGTGCCGAGCGCGAACGACGCCACCCCGGTGATGATGGCGGCGCGCGACACCGAGCACACCGGCGCCATGGAGTGCGCGTTGGTGTAGCGGATGCTTTCGGCGGCGAGCGCGTCGAGGTGGGGGGTCCGGGCGTAGCGGTCGCCATAGCAGCCGAGCAGCGGATTGATGTCCTCCACCGACACCCACAGGATGTTGGGCCGGCCGGCCGTGCGGGGCTCGTTCATGGGAGGCGGGTCGAAAGCCGGCCGTCAGGTCTCGGTCGCCGGGTGCGCGGCAGCCCGTGGTGAACCCGGCGTCGCACCGACAGTGGCGAGGCGCCCCGCCGGCAACGCGCGACGTGTGAGCATGTCCGCCACACGTGAGCGAGGCGCAACGCGGCCGGACGGGATGCATCGCCGCACTCAAGCGGCCGGTGTTTCGTCACGGGCTGCTAGCCCGCCCGGTCGCCGAGCGCGGCGAACATCCGCCGGGTGCCGGTGAACGTGGACCGCCCATGCGCGGTGAGCATGTTGTCGAGGATGATCACCTCGCCGCGCCCGAGCGCGTACGGTTTTTCCAGGTCGCACACCATCTTGAACCACGTCCGGCACTCCTCGACGGAGATGGTGGTGCCGTCTTCCATGATCATGCGGTTGAGGCTCTCCGGAGCGGTGGCCATTGCTTCCGTCAATCGCTCGGCTTCCGCGGTTCTGCCATCCCGTTCCGCCATCAGGCGCCACGACTCCGGCTGAAAGCCCATGGCCTGCGTGCACCACAGCTCACCGTGAACCGGGTGCGGGCGGAAGAAGCGCGCCGGCTCCTGGGTAATCTCCAGGTAGTCGTCGTCGGTCCAGGCCAGGTCCCAGCCGCGCCGCCGCGCAATCGTCTGCGCTTCCCGGCGGTCGCCGGTGCCCAGCGACTCCTGCCAGCTCTTCCTGTCCTTGTAGGCCCCGTTACTCTCTCCCTCCGGCGGCAACCGGCGGCGCAGGCAGGCGCGCTTGCCACGGAACCGCCGCTCGAAGTGCTCGGGCAACTGCTCCGTGAACGCCCGCATGTCGCCGATCAGGTTGGTCTTCTGGCCGTGCTCGGCGGGTTCCTGGCAGAAGAACGCGACGTAGTCCGGCACGTCGTCGAGGTACGCCATCTCCTGGTGCAGCAGGATGCCACGCTGCGGAGGCAGGTCGGTGGCGGAGTACACGCCGGCGGCGTATTCGGTGCGCGGCGTGGTGCCGCCGACGTAGGAGTGCGGGCGGAAGTCGACCGCCTGCAGGAACGCGGCGAACTCGTGCGGCGTGCCGAGGCCGGTGTCCCGAATGAGCAGCGCGCCCTCGGTGTCCACGAGCCGGAATATCTCCTCGGCCATTCGGCCTGCGGGCGACGGACTTCCGTTAGCGGCCAGGCGCAGCCGGGCGCACGGCACCGACAATCCGCCTGCGAGTTGCTCCCTCTCGTACTTCATTACCCTGCCACTGTATACCCACGGCGCCGATTGCGCTACCCGGCGCCGCACGGCGCCGTTATCCACCTCCGCACCGCCGATCCGGCGGCCGCGCGAGCGCCACGGCCGCCAGACGCTGTTGACGCGGGTTCGAGGCGCGCCAATACTGAGTCATCCCCAGATTCCCAAAGGAGGATCAGATGAATCGACTACGCATCGTACCGATCATCGCCGTGTTGCTGTCCGCCATGGTCGCGGGCAGCGTGTTCGCCGCCGCCGACGCGGAGGGCGCCGCCGCCGAGGAGGAGCGCGGACCGATCGAGATGACCTACCTGCGCTTCGGCGGCCCCGACGACATCACCCAGGACGAGGCGTTGATCGCGCGCTGGGAGGAGCGCAACCCCGGTGACACCATCGAACCGCTGATCGCGCCGTTCCCGCAGTGGAAGGAGAAGCTGGACACCATGGTGGCCGGCGGGCAGGCGCCGGACATCATCTTCGGCTGGCCGACGCCGTTCGCCAACCTGTGGGCCAACGAGCGCATCATCTCCCTGAACGAGCTGGTGCAGGGCGACGTCGACTTCAACATCGAGGACTACCCGCAGCACAAGCAGTTCATCTTCGATGGCCAGCTCACCGGCATCCCCTACAACGCCACCGCCCACATCCTGGTCTACAACAAGACCATGTTCGAGGAGGCGGGGCTGGAGACGCCGATCGAGATGTACAACCGCGGCGCCTGGACCTGGTCCAACGCCATCGAAGCGGCCAAGGCGCTCACCGTCGACGAGGATGGCGACGGCGTCCCCGACCAGTACGGCATGGTGAACATGGGCGACAACCCGGTGCCGATCATGACCGCCGTGTGGGCCCACGGCGGGCGGCTGTTCAACGAGGACTTCACCGAGATCACCTTCGACACCCCCCAGGTGCACGATGCGCTGCAGTTGCTGGTCGACCTGGTGCGCGTGCACGAGGTGGCGCCGCCGCCGGAGATGCAGGCGAGCGAGATCGGCATCTCCTTCAACTCCGGCAAGGTGGCGATCGGACGGCAGAGCGCGGCCACCATCATGCTGCGCCACATCCGCTGGGAAGAGCCGTGGGAGTGGGACATCGTGCCGTTCCCGGCCGGACCCAATGGCTTCGCCGCGTGGGCGGACGGCAACAGTCTCGGAATCTCGGTCGGCGTGCCCGACAAGCTGCTGGCGTGGGACTTCGTCACCTCGATGGTGGATGAGGAGTCGTGGCAGGTGCGCTTCGACCTGGGCCTGCCGTTCCGGCTGCCGCCCAACATCAAGGTGATCAACTCGTCCACCTTCCGCGACCTGTGGAGCTACGTGGACGTGGACATGATCATGGACGTGATGCTCGGCGAGAAGGCGCTCACGCCGCTGGTACCACGCCAGGCGGACGCGTTCCGGATCGCCTACAACGTGATGGACACCGAGGTCGAGAACGCGGTGCGAGGCGACATAACGGTCGAAGAGGCGGTCGACGCCACCGTCAAGCAGGCCAACGACATCCTGGCCGGCTTCTAATCCGGCTCCGCACAGGCGCCGTCCCGGCGGTCAGCCGGGGCGGCGTTGCTGATTCACAGGCGACTTCACTCGGGACGGTAACCCACTCCCCATACTCGCAGAAGATCGCGGGCACCTTGTTGGAAATCCTGCGTAAAGTCGATCATCTGAAAACCTGACAACGTCCAAGAGAGAGCCCCATAGTTGCAGGACACAAACATCAGGGGCACGATTCTGTCGCCGAGACGGCTCTGCTGCAGAGCGAAGATAAGTTCCCGCTTGACCCAGGCCGAATCGACCGCACCTGGCGACAGCACAAGCACGAACCAGTCGCACCGGCGCAACGCTGACCCGATCTCATCATGCCACTGCTGCGCTCCAACGATGTCGGTGCGGCTATACCATACTGGGAGTCCGTGACGCCGTAGGGTCTCCGCCAGCCGCACGACAAATGCCCGGTCTCGATCCGAGTGGGAAAGAAATATCTCGTGCGGCAATGCTTGATTGGGTTTGAAAGCAGCTCGTGCCTGTCAGGCGACTTGCAGAAGAGTCCGGGCGACTTCCCTGATTCCCTCTTCTTCGTTCTCGTGTTGAGTCAGATCGACCATCTTCTGATGGCGAAGAATCCAGGGAACGCCCTCGGTATTCAGGATGTCCGGATCCCCCGCAACGACCGGTATAAGACGGCTGCGAAAACGCACTTCGCCAAGCGCATATTCTATATTCCAGCGCATTTCCCGACGCACCCACTCGGATCGGACCGCATCCGGTGTCAGGAGTATGACCATGGCCTCGGACTCCTGCAACGCGTTACTCACTTCCTGTGCCCAATTATCGCCAGGCAGGATCTCGCGCATGGCATCCCAAACCTCCAGGCCAGCTTCCTGCAGTATCGCGGCAACCTTCTGAGCCAAATGCTCATCGGAATGTGCGTGACTGATGAATACCTTCACCCTTGGTCCTCGCGCGGTTTCAGAGTACCTCACCTACCCGACCGTCGGCAACTCCCTGACTAGGCAGGATCCTGCTCCATGTGCGCGGCGGACCGAGTGAACTGAACCAACTGCCAACAAACTCAATCACTTTGGGCGGTGCAGGGGAATGCGCCGGGCGCCGTAGGCGGGCAGGCGGACCTGCTCGGGGCGGTAGCCGCGGGCAGCCGCGGTTACCGTCCAGGGGTAGCCTGAGCGGTTGATCACGAACAGCAGGCTGCCGGCCGCGCCTTCCAGCACCCGCGCCTCGACCAGCGAACGGTACTCGTCCGGCACGTCGCCGGCCAGCTCGATGTCGGGCGGCAGGGAGGCCGGCAGCCAACCGGCCAGCAGGCGGCGCAGGCCGCGGTGCAGGGACCACAGGTAGGAGCGGCCCAGCGCGAAGGTGGCCAGCAGGATGCGGCCCTCCGGCCCGGCGGCGACCAGGCCGGGCGCGTCCACGTCGCGGTAGCGCGCCAATTCCGTGCCCGCGAACCGGCCCGCGAGCACGCGGTCGAAGAAGGCGAAGCCGCCGAATCCGCCGTGCGCGGCGTTCAGGCTCCAGCCGGCCATCCAGTGGTCGGGGCGGATCCACTCCCGGCACTCCATGCCGAAGGCCGCAGCCGCCCGCCGGCAATCGTCGAGGCCGGTCATCGGCAACTCGGCAACCACGCGCCCGCCGCCGGCCACGTAGGCGGTCATGCCCTCCAGCTCGTCCGCCGACAGCCCCAGGGGAAACGGAACGGCGAGCACCTCCACACCCTCACCCGCCGACGGAAAGCTGCCTCCGGTCACGAAGGTCACCTCGTAGCCCAGGTCCAGGAACAGCGCGTAAAGGCCGAACACCGTGTCCGCCAGCGCCGCTCCGCGGGCGTTGGCCTGCCACACCGTCTCACGGCTCAGGTAGATCGCCACCCGCGCCGGTACCGTGCGCGCGCCGGCCAGCAACTCCGCGTCGGCGCGCAACTCCGCAATCACCCGCTTCGTCGCCAGCCGCCGCTCGGTGTCGTAGTCGTCGGCGTCCACCATGTGGTTGATCCACGGCTCCGGTCCGCTCAGCAGCGGCTCCCAGCGGTAGAAGAACAGGGCGTCGGCGCCGTGGCTGGCCACCTGGTTCACCTCCGCCTCGATCTGGATGCCGCGCCACAGAATCGAGGCACCGGCGTCGCGCCCGGCGCCGGCATACGGGAACGGCCCGCCCTGGAACTCGGTGATCCACAACTCCTGCTCCGGGGCCAGCGCCTTCAGCAGCGCCAGGTGGGCGCCGGAGATCGCCGCCGTCTGCGCGCCGGATCCGTGGTACAGGCTCGACGACGTGTAGTCCAGCCGCGGCAGCAGCCACCAGTCCTGCCCCTTGGCCTGCAGCCCCTCGAAGTGGGTGTAGTTGAAGCTCACCCGCACGCCCGGGCACGCGGCGCGGATGATGGCGGCGCCCTCCAGCAGGAAGGCGGACAGCCGCCGCGCCGAGAACTCGCGCCAGTCGCGCCACAGGCCGGCCGGATCGGGGTCGGCCTCGTGCGGCGGCTCCACCTCCGAGAATCCCGCGAAGGCGGCGTCGAAGCGCGCGTTGACCGCCCCGATGCTGCCGAAGCGGCGCTCCAGGTCGGCCCGGTAGCCGGCCACCGAGTGCACGCAGTAGCAGGGATGGTCGCCCACGCCCAGGTTGGGCTCGTTGTGGATGTCCCAGTCCACGATCGCCCGGTGGCGGCAAAAACGGCGTGCGCTCTCCCGCACCAGTTCGTCGCGGCGCCGCCGGTAGACGGGGTGGTCGACGCAGGCGCGCGGCCACAGGTAGTGGTGCGGCCCCTCGGGGTAGGCACTGCCGCGGCGATCCACCACCTTGGCGTCCGGGTGCTCCTCGAAGAAGGCATAGCCGACGTAGAAGGTGGCGAACCCGAACAGCACGCCCACCTCCAGTTCCGCGCAAAGGTCGAGCAGCCGGCCCACCTCGTCGATGTCACTGTCGAAGCCGATGCGGATGCGGATGGCGTCGAACCCGGTGTCCCTGATCACCGCCAGGTCGCGCCGCCAGTCCTCTTCGCCGCGCGGCAGCCACTCGGGGCGCGTCGCCATGCCCCCGAACGGGTACTCGTAGTGGGTGCCGAAAATCACGCCGCCGGGCCCGTCGCCAACACGGTTAACCCTTGATCCCGGTGGTCACCACGCCGTGGATGTAGTACTTCTGCGCCACGAAGAACAGCGCCACGCTCGGCACCAGCACGATGATCGACACCGCCATCAGGCTCGTCCAGTCGGTGAAGTCCTGGTCCTGGAAGAAGCGCAGGCCGAGCGACAGCGTCATCTTGTCCATCGAGTGGATGTAGATCAGCGGCTCCAGGAAGTCGTTCCACACGCGGATGAACGCGAACACCCCCACCACCCCGAGCACCGGGCGCGACAGCGGCAGGATGATCAGCAGGAAGCTGGCGAACACGCCGGCGCCGTCGATGGCGGCCGCGTCCTCCATCTCCAGCGGGATGGTGAGGAAGAACTGGCGCACCAGGAATATGAAGAACGGCACCCCCCCGAAGAAGAACGGCACGACCAGCGGCAGGTAGGTGTCGATCCAGCCGAGAAACCGGAAGGTAATGAACATCGGGATGAGGCGCACGTGGAACGGCAGCATCATGGTGCTCAGCAGGATTACGAACAGGATGGTGCGGCCCGGGAACTCCAGCCGGGCGAACCCGTACGCCACCAGCGACGAGGAGATGACCGCGCCCGCCACCGACAGCAGGGTGATGACCGAGGTGTTGAAGAACCAGCGCGTGAACGGCAGCGCGGTCCAGCCGTCGCTGAAGTTGTTCCAGCGCAACGGCCGGGTGAACAGTTGCGGCGGATAGATGAACTCGGTGCCCGGCACCTTGACGGCGGTGGACAGCATCCAGACGAACGGCGCCAGGATCACCACCCCGCCGGCGGCCAGGGCCGCATACACGAACGCCAGCGTGATGCGGCGCTTGAACGACTGCCGTTCGTAGTAACGAACCAGGGTGGTGCTCGACATTGATGCGCTCGTTCCGCCTACTTCCGCGACTCGTAGTACACCCAGGCCGCCGACGAGCGCAGCACCACCAGGGTCATGGCGAGGATGAGCACGAACAGGAGCCACGCCTGGGCGGCGGCGTAGCCCATGCGGTACCACTGGAACGCGTGCCGGTACAGGTACAACACGTACATCAGGCTGCCGTGGTTGGGACCGCCGTCGGTCATCACGTAGGCGGGCGTGAACACCTGGAACGACTGGATGATGCCCATGATCAGGTTGAACAGGATCACCGGCGAGATCATCGGCACGGTGATCTTCAGGAACCGCTGCCAGGCGTTGGCGCCGTCCACGATCGCCGCCTCGTAGTAGGAGGTGGGCACGTTCTGCAGCGCCGCCAGGTAGATCAGCATCGGTCCGCCGACGCCCCACAGGCTCATGATGATCAACGCCGGGATCACCCAGCTCTCGTCCGCCAGCCAGGCCGGCCCCTGGATACCGAACACCTGCGCCAGGAACAGGTTGAAGATGCCGAAGCGCGGGTTGAAGATCCACACCCACAGCAGCGACACCGCCACCCCCACGATCACGCTCGGCAGGTAGTAGATGGTGCGGAACAGGCCGAGCCCCTTGATCTTCTGGTTGAGCAGCACGGCGATCAGCAGCCCGAACACCAGGTTGAGCGGGATGCTCAGCGAGTACAACGCGGTGACCTTGACCGACTTCCAGAACAGGGGATCGTCGAAGAACAGCTTGGCGTAGTTCTTGAGGCCGATGAACTGCGGCGTGGAGAGCGCGTTCCAGTTGGTGAAGCTCAGGAACAGCGACGCCAGCAGCGAACCCACCACGAACACCAGGAACCCGATCACCCACGGCGAGATGAACACGTAACCGGCGATCATGCGCTTCTGGTGATAGGTATACAGTGCCGCCCCCCGGCGCCGAGAATAGCACAGCCCCCCGCCTCCAGCCACCACAACCCCCAGCGCCGCGGCGCGCCTTGACCGGGCGCCCGAAACATGAGACACACTGTCCTGAAATCGAAATGGTGAAGCGGATCGGTGGCATCTTCCTGGTCCTGGTGGCGGTTGCGGTGGCCGTCCATACCGTGGTCGAGCCGCTCTACCACACCTCCGTCGATGGCCAGCCGTACAGCCCGCTGTGGACCATTCTGGATCCGCTGATGGTCGCCGCAGTCGCGGTCGGGGTGATCTTCGCATGGCCCCGCAAACGCGCCGCGGGCGGCCAGCGGGACGGCGATACGGTCACCCGCGCGTGGCTGGCCGCCAACACCTGGTTCTACGGCCTGCTGTTCGTCGCCATCCTGCTACTGTGGAACTGGTTCAACCTGCTCAGCCCCCGTTACACCGCGCCGCCTGACAGCGCCGTATCGATCGTGTGGATCATCATCGACGCCCTCCTCCCCCTCCTCCTCGCCTCCCTCGGCATCTCCCTCCTGCGCCGGCAGGAGTAGTCCATCCGTTCCGACCATACGCGGGTCATTGAGATGATTCTGTCGATGTGTCCTTCTCCGGGAGTACCACTTGCGCTACGAGTTCGCGGGATATTGACGCCAAGTGTGGGTCTCGGTGGACCAGGACGGCGGAGTGGACGTGGGCGCACCCGGCGATCCCCGCGTCGACCAGGGGCAGCCGGGTGTCCGCCGATTCGCGCAACAGCATCGCGCTGTCGGCGGTCCGGCGATCGACGATCAGGGTCGTGGTGAGTTCGCCGACGTATTGGCGGAAAGCCCGCTCCACCTCTTGCGGGTCGTCCACCTCTACCGTCAGCCGGCCCTTCAACTCGGGCAAGGACAACACGCACACCGCGATGCGGTTGACGGAGTCGTACCACAGCCGCTCTACCATCTCGGCTCCCGGCTCATCGAAGTAGTGTGCAAGTATCGCCGAGGTGTCGAGAACGTGAGTGACCGCCCTCACGGCATCGTGTCTTCTCGTTCGCGTTCGCGTTCCTGCACGAGCGCGTCGACGGCACTGCCCGTCCGCTTCCGGTGCTGCAACCCGCGCCCGCGCAGCCCGGCAGCGACCGCGGCGACGGTCGGCAGGACCCGCACCTCCAGCACGTGCTCGCGCTCGGTGGCGCTCCACTGAAGGCGGGTCCCCGGCTCGATCGCCTCGGCAGCCACAATCGCCGCCGGCACGGTGACCTGGTTCTTTCCCGTGACTGTAGTAATCATGGATTCATCATCGTCAAGTATACATCATTGTCAAGGGAAGGCAGCTTTTTCAAGCTCCATCGGCATAGGCGCTGCATAGGTGACGGAAAGGACAACGCATAGTCGCACCGCGTCGCGGCCTGCAGCGGGTGCGCGGCGCTGCCTGCCGAACGACTGGGTGCGCGTAGCGAGTCGCGATCGCGATCAACGCCGATGCGTCGTCATTGAATCGAAGGACCGTATTGAGTAGCCTGCAACGATGGCGGTCGATGATCAGCAGCTCACCGACACTGCCACGGTGGCGAGCACTGCACCCGTGCAGGGGCTGCGGCTTCGGACGGCGATCGAATGGGGCGAGTCGGTCCTGCCGATCGTGTTCGTGCCGACGTATCGCCCCGTACGGCCGCCTTCATGAGAGCCCCGCAGCGGCTGTTCACTCCCGGTGCGGGCGCGGCTCCGCCGGCGCTCACCGGGCGCGAGCGGGAGCAGGGCGTTCTGACGCGGTGCCTGGCGGACTTGGCCGGCGGCAACGCCCCGCCACACGACGTGGCGCTGATGGGGCCGCGCGGCAATGGCAAGACCGTGCTGCTCAACTGGTTCACGCGCGCCTGTCATGACGCTGCCCGGATAGACGTCGTGCGGCTGTCGCCAAGCCTGGTACGCAGCCGGGAGGCCGTGGCGGAGGCCTTGTTGCCCGTTTCCGTGATCAGGAAGATCCTGCCCCGGAAGCTTGGCGTGGCGGGCGTCGGTCAAGCGGAGTGGGCGGCGCCGGACGTGCCCGCGCAGGAGCTCATGGAGCGGCTGATCGCCCGGTGCCGGAAGAAACCAGTGGTCGCGCTGGTCGACGAAGCCCACACACTCACGCGTGACGTCGGCCAACTGCTGCTCAATCTGAGTCAGGACGTGCGCGCGAACGCGCCATTTCTGCTGGTGCTGGCCGGCACTCCGGGCCTGCCCGCGCACCTCGCTACCATGAACGCCTCCTTCTGGAGCCGGCTGGATGAAGGGCGCCTCGGCATCGGTCTGCTGAGCGACGCCGCTGCTCGCGCCGCTCTGACCAACCCGCTGGCGGCCCACGGCGTGGGCATCGACGCCGACGCCCTCGACGCGGTCGTGGAGCACAGCCAGCGCTACCCGTACTTCATACAGGTCTGGGGAAGCGCCCTGTGGCAGCAGCGTCTGGCCATCGAAGCCACCCGGTTGACCGCCGCGCATGCGGACGCGGCGCGGTCTCAGGTGATCGCCCGGGTCACCGACTACTACCAGGACCGCTATCGGGAATTGGAAGCGCGCAGTGTGCTGCCGGCGGCAGTCGCGGTGGCGGCACTGTTCGGAAGCGCAGCCTCTACCGCAACCGACCGCGACCTCGATGCCGCGCTCGGCGCAACTGGCGACGACGCCGCGGGCCGGCTGGCGGCGCGCGAGGAATTGAATCGGCTCGGTTACCTCTGGAGCCCGCCGGGCCAGGTGCCGCCGGTCGTCTGGGTCGCCGGCATCCCGTCGCTGATGACCTACGTCGTCGACCGCGCCCCGCCATTGCGCCCGTCCGAAGTGGACGCCGACGCCGACGCCGACGCCAAGCGAGACCGATCCGATCCGTGAGCTTGTAGCCTTTCCGAGTATTCGCTCCCGCTGCCGGCGTGCCGATTGTGCTATGATGTCGTCAGAAAGCGACGCAAAATGACGACAAGCATGGCATTTCTCACGCTCCATCGCACCGCGTTCGAGTCGCGGGCGGGCGGCCGGGCATTGCCGTGACCGCCTACCGGCCGCGCTCACTGACGGCGCCTCGCTCGTCCTTCTTTCTGTTCGGCCCGCGCGGGACCGGCAAGACGACCTGGGTGCGCCACGAGTATCCGGATGCGTATCGCATCGACCTGCTCGACGAGGCCCTGTATCAGAGCTATCTGGCCGACATCGGACGATTCGCCGGCGAACTGCAGGCAGTCGCTCCGGGCACCTGGGTATTCGTGGACGAGATACAGCGGCTGCCCGGTCTGCTCAACGAGGTGCATCGCCACATCGAAGGCAGCGGTCTCCGCTTCATCCTGACCGGGTCATCGGCGCGCAAGCTGAAGCGGGCCGGCGTCAACCTCCTGGGTGGGCGCGCGGTGCACACGCGCATGTATCCGTTCCTGCCGCACGAACTGGGCACCGACTTCGATCTCGACACGGTGCTCCGGCACGGCAGCCTGCCGGTCATCTGGAACGCCGACGATGCGGCCGCGGCATTGCGGTCCTACGTGCAGCTCTACCTGAAGGAAGAGATCAAGGGCGAGGCGCTGGTGCGCAACCTGGCCGGCTTCGCGCGCTTCCTGCCGGTCGCCGCCCTGTTCCACGGCCAGACCTTGAACATCGCCTCTGCCGCGCGCGATGCCGAGGTCAGCCGGACCACGCTGGCCGGCTACGTGGAGATCCTGGAGGACACGCTCGTGGCGTTTCGCCTGCCTGCGTACGATGCGAAGCTGCGCGTCCGGGAACGAAAGCACCCCAAGCTGTACTGGATCGACCCAGGGCTGGCCCGGGCGGCGGCCGGGCGGGTCCGAGACCTCGACCCGCGCGAACGCGGCCCCCTGTTCGAGGGCTGGATCGCCACCGTGCTCGCCAGCTTTCGCGACTACCGCGGCGGGTTCGACGAAATGTACTACTGGGCACCGGCGGGAACTCGCGACACGGAGGTCGACTTCCTGTTGTTGCGCGGCGGCGACTCAGTCGCCATCGAGGCCAAGGTATCCGGGCGCGTCCACGACCGCCACCTCGCCGGCCTCCGCGCCGTCGCCCCCCTGCCCGGTCTCCGACGCCGAATCCTCACCTACACCGGTTCACGGCGAATGCGGAGCCCGGACGGCATCGACATCTGGCCCCTGCCCGACCTGCTCGAAGCCCTGCACTCCGACCAACTCTGGTAACGCTGCCTGGCAGCCCGTGGCGGAACCCGGCGTCGTACCGAGAGCGGCGAGACGCCCGGCTGGCAAGACGTGACGAGCGAGCATATCAGGACATATGTGAGCGAGGAGCAACGCAGCCAGCCGGGATGGATCGCCGCTCGAATGCAGCCGGAGTTTCGCCACGGGTTGCTAGAGTCCTATGGCTTCCTTGGCGCCGACAAATGGCATAGCATGTGCCGGGTGATCGTCCAAAGCGCGCAGGAAGTGGACGAAAGCTCCACCGAATCCCATCGTTCCGAGTTGGCTGACGAGAAAGAAAGCAACATCCGATATCGGGTTGTCTTCGAACTCCGGAGGAGGGACCCTGATCGTCCCCCCGACACGGCTCAACCGAAACCCGGCGTCGAACAACTGTGGGTCAGTTCGATGCGCCAGAAAAACCAACGACCTTGCGCTGGTATCCAGGCCAGTCTCCTCCCACAC
Source organism: Spirochaetaceae bacterium (assembly GCA_028821475.1). Taxonomy (GTDB): domain Bacteria; phylum Spirochaetota; class Spirochaetia; order SZUA-6; family Bin103; genus Bin103. The sequence goes on along the minus strand of JAPPGB010000148.1, from coordinate 72,515 downwards.
TTCCCGCCTGCAAGCCTCCGTCAGCGTCTCTCCGACCTCGACCGTACCCCCCGGAAGTGACCACTCCCTCAACGCCGACATACGCTGCCTGACCAGCAGAACACGATCATTCTGCAACAGAATCCCGGTAACCCTGACCTTGTGCACTGACGCCAGTGTACCCTCTATCCGGTAGGGGCGGGGTCGACGGCGATTACGAGGCCGAAGGTAGTGGTGATGGGGCCTGCGGCGAAGCGGGTGGCGGGGTTCCAGTCCCAGCGCAGGTGGGAGCGCAGCCAGGCGTAGGTCTTGCCGTCCTCGGCCCCGCAGATCAGGTCGGGGGCGCCGTCGCCGTCCAGTACATCATCAAGCTGAACTTCAATCGAACTGGGACAGGTTGCAGCTTGGCCGAGCACCGGCCAAGATAGCTCCCCCATAGAAGTAGATAGTGAAACACGAGATGCATCACGTTGATTCATTCCGGAGAGTAGCTCCGTTCACTTTGCGGGTTCGGTTCGACGACGGTCACTCCCAGGTCATCGACTTTCGACCGGTGTTGAAGGGAGAGCTATTCGGACCGCTCCGGGATCGCGAACTGTTCGACCAGGTCGCGCTCGATCAGGAGGCCCGAACGCTCGTTTGGCCCAACGGGGCAGACTTCGATCCGGCCACCCTGTATCACTGGCCTGATTGCGGACCGCGGCTCGCCGAACTCGCGGCTACGTGGACTTCCGCTCGCGCACCCGAGGGTCGACGTTGATTACCAGGCCGGAGCCGGAGGTGGTGGTGATGGGGCCGGCCGCGAAGCGGGTGGCAGGGTCCCAGTCCCAGCGCAGGTGGGAGCGCAGCCAGGCGTAGGTCTTGCCGTCCTCGGCGCCGCAGATCAGGTCGGGGGCGCCGTCGCCGTCCAGGTCGCGGCACCACACCGAGCACTTGTGGTGGCCGAGGTCGATCGGGGTGCCGTCCGCCTCGGTGATGAGGCGGGGGCGCTCGAACACCGGCTCGCCGTCGGTGCCGGCGTTGCGCAGCCAGAACGGGGTGGCGCAGCCGGGGAAGTGGCCGTTGACGAGGCGGGAGATGTGCCAGTTGGTGCCGGCCACCAGGTCGCGCGTGCCGTCCAGGTCCCAGTCGCAGGCGCACAGGACGGTCCGGCCCCAGAGCCCTCCCGGGCCGCAGCCGCGCACCAGGTTGCCGTCCCGGTAGCGCACCAGCGGCCCGGCCTCGAGGCGTGCCGGATCGGCGCCCGCGCGCCGGTAGAGTTGCAGGAAGCCGTCGTGGTTGAGCAGCAGCAGGCATCCGTCGCCCCAGGCCGCCGGGCGCGAGCGCCAGGCGCCGGTGAGCGGCTCACCCGAGCAGAACAGCGGCTCGGCGGCGGCGAACCGGGGCTCGTGCCGGCTGCCGACGTTGCGATACCACAGGTAGCGCCCGTAGATGTCGTTGGTGATCACGTCGAGCAGGCCGTCGCCGTCCCAGTCGGTCAGCAGCGGGTTCAGGTAGCCCCAGCGCGACTCGTTCGGGCCCTGGATGGAGCCGGTGGGGCCGGCGAGGTGGTGGATCTCGCTGCCGCCCGCGTGCAGGCGCACTCCGGCGGCGAAGTCGAACGCGCCCGGCTCGGCCGCGCGGTTGGCGAACCGCCACAGGTAACCGGAGGAATCGCCCACCACCAGGTCGGGCGCGCCGCTCCCGTCAAGGTCCGCCAGGCACGGCACCGCCAGCGTTTCGACGCGGGCGGCGCCGCCGGCCCGCTGCAGAGGCGGGCGCTCATGCCACGCTCCATCCTCGAAGTCCAGCCAGATCACCACGCCTGGGTTGCCGGTGATCAGGATCTCCTGTTCGCCGTCGCCGTCCAGGTCGCAGCAGCCCAGCGAGGTCTCGAAGTAGCCGCGCCGCAGCGGGCTGCACGGCAACTCCCACTCTTTCCCGGTGGCCAGCAGGCGGGGCAGCGCGTCCGCTGGGGAGCTGCCGCTCGCCGAACCGGGCGCCCCAGCGTGTACCGGGCCATGCGCAGGGCGGCGAGTCGATACGGCGTCGACGCCGCTTGTCGCGCCGAGAACCGGATTGTGCACGGGCTTGTGTGCGCACCCCGTGGCCGCGCCGCAGGCCGAATGGCTCACCCGCTCCGGCTCGGGTTGGGCAGCCGTACCGCGGCCGGGCCGCGGCGCCGGCGGCGGGCCGGCGGACCGTTCCGCGGCTGTGTCAGCGCCGGGGCGGTCGCCGGTGCCGGCTTCCACAGGCGCCAGGCGGAGGGCGAACAGCCGGTCCACGTCGCGGCGCACCAGCAGTTCCAGGGAGCCGTCGCGGTCGATGTCGACCAGGGCGGCGTCGGTGCGGCCGTCCCAGGAGCGGTACTCGGCCAGTTGCTCCGGTGGGCCGAACAGCGGCTGTCCGTTGCTGCCGGTGTTGCGCAGCAGGAACACGCGCGTGGTCGGCTTGCGGCCCATCCAGGTGCCGTCGGCGCGGTAGCCGCGCCCGGCGCCCATGTTCGGGTAGTCGCGCAGGTCGGTGCCGCGCGCGTCCGGCCAGTACTCCAGCACGTACTGGTACAGGCACGAGATGACGATGTGGGTGACGCCGGCCGCGTCATGGTACGGGCTCAGGTTCCACAGGTCGGCGGCGGCGAATACCTCGGCCAGCGACCGGCCGTCGACCGGAACGAGCTCCGCCGGAGCGGCAAAGCGCGGCGACGAGCGCGCACCCCTGTTGCGGTACAGCTTGAGCCAGCCGGGGTCGGTCTCCCGTGCCGGGTCGCGCGTCCGGTTGCCGAACGCGAGCAGGTTCAGGTCACCCTCGCGAGTGACCAGCGGCATGGCATTGTAGCCGGTCACGCCGGCGACCGGCTCGGGGGGATCGTACACCGGCACCGCGGCACGGTCGCCGCGGCGTTCGCGGTACAGGTAGACCCCGCCGCGGTGCATGTTGGGCAGCAGCGAATAGAGAATGTCGCGCCCGCCGTCGCCCCGCCAGTCCACCAGGAACGCCGTCCCCGACAGCCCGTCTCCCAACTCGCACCGCTCGCCGCCGCCCACCGGCAGCGCCTGCCCCGGGCTGACGTCCGCTCCCCTGAGCACGTTGCGCCTGCTCGCCGCCTGCCTGAGGGCTACTCCCAGGGGTTGAGGACGATCTTGGCGGACTCGCCGGCGGCGAGCAGGCCGAAGGCGTCCTGGATGCTGGTCATCGGCATGGTGTGGCTGATCAGCTTGTCGATCAGCGGCGACTCGGCGATCACGCGCATCACGCCGTCGTAGTCGCGCAGGTTGTACAGCCAGACGCCGGCGATGTGCAGGCCTTTGCGGATCATGTCCGGGCTGACGGTAAGGGGCATCTCCTTGGAGTTCTCGCCCACGAATACCACGCGCCCGCGGCGCCGCACGGCGTCGATGCACAGCCGCTCGCCGGCCACGGCGCCGGAGCAGTCCACGGCGGCGTCCACGCCGCGCCCGCCGGTCAGGTCGCGGATGCGCGCCTCCAGGTCCCCCTCCGCCGGGTCGAGCACCACTTCCGCGCCCAGTTCGCGGCCGAGCGCGGCGCGCCACGGCGCCGGCTCCACCGCCAGCACGCGCGCGCCGCGGAATTGCGCGTTGATGACGCCGCCCAGGCCCACCGGTCCGAGGCCGGTGATCAGCACCGTGTCGAACGCGTCCACGCCGATCGCCTGCATGCCGGCGAACGAGGCGCCGATGCCGTCGATCGCCATGGTGGCTTGCTCGTAGGTGACCTTGTCCGGGATCGGCATCAGCAGCCAGGATGGCTTGACGATATACTGCGAGAACGTCCCGCGCCCGTCGTTCGTGCCGTGCACCGTCTCGTGGTCGATGGTGTCCTCGCAGTAGGTGTAGTCGCCGGCGCGGCACAGGGCACAGGTGCCGCACGGGAGTTGCGGCATGATCACCACCCGGTCGCCCACCTGCACACGCCCCGGCTGAGCGACCTCCACCACCTCGCCGGCGCCCTCGTGGCCGATGTTTTCCATGCGGTGCCCCGCCATCCACGCCTTGTACTCGGTGCACATCGCCGACGCGTGCACCTTGACCAGCACCCAGTCGTCCTTCGCCTCGGGCACCGACGCCGGCACCACGTCCGACTGCCGCTCCCCCGTGATCCTCGCCTTCATGTGCTCATCTCCCCCTCCGCGGCCGGTCACGTCCGCTGTCCCGCAGGCTCGCCCGGTCGCGCCCGAACGTCAAGCGGCTCAAGCGGCTCCGCGCGCCGGTGGTTTACCAGCGCGCCTCCCTTGTGGTTCCGTAACGGCAAACGTCAGGGCGTCGCCCGCACGGCTCCGCCGCGGTGCGAGCGCCAAACCCGGAGCATTGCATGAAGATTACCGGCTTACGCGTCGAGAGCTACAAGTGGCCGCGCCGGCGGCCGATCTCCAACGGACTGCACACCTACACGCACAGCGGCGTGGGGTTCGTATTCATCGAAACCGACGAGGGCGTGACCGGCATCGGCCTCGGCGCCACCAAGCGGGGCGTGGTCGGCGATGCCATCGCGCACTTCGCGCCGCAGCTCATCGGCGAGGATCCGATCAACGTGGAGCGGCTCTGGCACAAGCTGTGGGTGCCGAAGCTGGTGGGCCGGCGCGGCCTGACCACGCGCGCCATCAGCGCCATCGACATCGCGCTGTGGGACCTGCGCGCCAAGGTGGCCGGCATGCCGCTGTACCGGATGCTCGGCGGCTACCGGTCGCGCGTGCCCACCTACATCGCCGGCGGCTACTACGAAGACGGCAAGGGTCTGAAGGAACTGCAGGAGGAGTTGGCCGGCCACGTCGAGGCGGGCGCCCATGCGGTCAAGATGAAGATCGGTGCGGTGCCGATCCGGGAGGACGCGGAGCGCGTGAAGGCGGCGCGCGCGGCGGTCGGGCCGGACGTCAAGCTGATGATCGACGCCAACTGCGCCTACCGTTGGTACGAGGCGGTGCAACTCGCCGAGCGGGTGGCCGAGTACGACCCGTTCTGGTTCGAGGAGCCGATCGCCCCGGACGACTACGAGGGCCACCGGCGGATCGCCGAAAAGACCACCATCCCGATCGCCACCGGCGAGAACGAGTACACCCGTTACGGCTTCCGCGACCTGATCGCCACCGGCAGCGTGCCAATTCTGAATCCCGACGCGGTGATACTTGGCGGCATCACCGAGTACATGAAGGTGGCCGCGCTGGCGCAGGCGCACGACCTGGACATCGCCCCGCACGGCGCCCAGGAGGTGCACATCCACCTGGTGGCCGCCATCGCCAACGGCCTGATCCTGGAGTTCTACCCCCAATACATGGATCCGATGTGGGGCAAGATCTACACGGAGACCCTTACGCTCAACGACGACGGCACGGTGAGCCCGCCCGAGGTGCCCGGCATCGGCCTCGAGCCTCGTTACGAGACGCTCGCCCCCTACCGGGAGGAGTAGCGATGAGCGAGGTAGCGATCGTGACCGGCGCCAGCCGCGGCATCGGCGCCGCGACAGCGCGCCTGCTCGGGCAGCGCGGCTACCAGGTGTGCGTCAACTACCGCACCGAGCCGGAGGCCGCGGAACGGCTGTGCGCGCAGATCGAGGCCGGCGGAGGGCGCGCGATCGCCGTGGCCGCCGACGTCAGCGACGCCGGCCAGGTGGAGCGGATGTTCGCCGCCGTGGACCGCGAGCTCGGCCCGGTCACCGCGCTGGTCAACAACGCCGCTTCCATCGGCCCGACCACGCGTGTCGCGGATCTGGAGTTGCACGACCTGCAGCGCGTGCTGGCGGTGAACGTGGTGGGCGTCGTGCTGTGCACGCAGCAGGCGCTGCGGCGCATGTCCACGGCGGCCGGCGGCAGCGGCGGCGCCATCGTCAACGTCTCCTCCGGTGCGGCCTACCTCGGCGGTCCGGGCGCCAGCGTGCACTACGCGGTCACCAAGGGCGCCGTGAACAGCTTCACCATTGGCGTGTCGCAGGAGGTGATGGCCGACGGCATCCGGGTGAACGCCGTCAGTCCGGGACTCACCGATACGGCGATGGTGCGCCACACCGACATGGCCACCGCCGCCGCCGCGATCCCGGCCGGCCGCGTCGCCCAGCCGGAGGAGGTGGCCGAGGCGATCGTGTGGCTCTTGTCGCCGCAGGCCCGCTTCGTGGCGGGCGCCAACATACGCGTCGCCGGCGGCCGACCGTAGTGCCGTTGGTATGCCGTTGGTTGGTGTCACGTCGGCCTGAAAGATGGACAGCGACGCCGATTCCGATACAGACAGGAGGCGAGTAGCCAGAGTCATGGCGAGTCATGGCGAGTCATGGCAGTGTTGTCGGTGCCACGTCCGTGGCAGGAGCGCCTGGGAGAAGCAGCGACCCGAGTCGTTGGTCGAGATGCTGCGCCAAGTCGAATCGGACCAGCCGCGCGGCGAGGTCAGCCGCCCTGGTCGCGCGGGCGCCGGAGCACATCAAGGAACTCCGTCTCATCCACGCAGCCAATTGCCGCCGCCAGCAACGCCTCGTCGGACGCCGCGGCAAACGCTTCCGCAGCGGCGGAGAACCGCGCCGACACTGCAATGCCGCGTGACTGCAGAATCTGACGGACCATCTGCGTCCGGGCTTCCGTCCGACCTGCCGCGTGACCTTCAGCCCGGCCTGCCGCAAGACCTGCTGCATGGCCCTGGTCGAACCCCTGGCGCCGTTGCGAGCGGAGCAGCGGGTCGTCGTCCGGGCCGGTGCCTTCGCGCGCGCCGAGCGCCGCTCCGACCCGCTCCACCACCGCGCTGGTGCGCGCGGACGGCTCCGGCTCGTTCAACGCCACGTGAATCTCGTCCGCCCGCCAGCCGGGAAACGCCCGGCTCTCCGCCGCAACTCGGAACCGGCCATGCTCCAGCAGGTAAATAGTCAGCCCCGGGCGGCGTCGGTGCGGCCGGCTCGGTGACGGCGCGTCCGGCACCTCCACCCACACTTCCGGCAAGCCCCACGATTCGTACAGGGCGAGCTTGCCGCGGTGGACGTCGGTGGTGTGATCCACCTCCAGCACCACGTCGGGAAAGTCGTCCTCGCCCACCACCATGGCGGCCCCCGGCAGCTTGGCCTGCGCCGGATGCAGGTACACCGACTCGTCGGCCTGCATGATGCGCCGCGGTTCGCCGTCGGGGTCGCGCAGCAGCAGGTCGGTCGAGCCGTACGATTCAATCGGCGAGCCGCGCACTTCGGCGATGCGCTCGGCCAGGCGCGTCAGGAGGCGCGACGGCCGCTCGTGGTAGGCGGTGGCGGGCTCGCTGATCCAGGCGGTCTCGGTGGCCGCATCCCAATACTCGAGCCGCCCCTCGAAGCGTTGGACCTCGGTGCGCGGCAGGTGCACCGGCGTGCAGCCCGGGAACGCCGGCGGCTCGGCGAGCCGGGGTTGCGCTACTTCATATGCTTCGTACCCTCTGGTTGACGGTGCTTTGGTGCTGGCCATGGCGCCAGCGTATCCCATGCGTGCACACATGCAAATCGAACGTTCCAGAACAAACCGGAATGGAGAATGGATACCGCATGCATCTTGACATCACTACCATGATGCATCATGATGTCTGCGATGCGAACTACCCTGACGCTGGACGATGACCTCGCGCAGTCCTTGAAAGAACGGGCACGGCTTCTCGATTTGCCATTCAAACAGGTCGTGAATGACGCGCTGCGCCGCGGGTTGTCCCCGTCCTCAAGTGATGCGTCTCCAGCCCCTTACCGCGTCGTCCCCAACGCCAGCGGGTTGGTGCCCGGTGTCGATCCGCTCAAGCTGAACCAGGTTTACGATCAGCTCGAAGCCGAGACGTTCTCCAGGACGCAACGAGGGTGATCGTCCCCGATCTCAACCTGCTGATCTACGCTCACAACGAGCACGCGCCCCATCATGAGCCCGCCAAACGCTGGTGGGAGGGACTGGTGAACGGGACCGAACGAGTAGGCGTCCCGTGGGCGGTATCGATCGGATTCGTCAGGTTGATGACCAATCCCAGGGTGCTTCTCCATCCGGTGTCGACGGATGCGGCGACCGGCCACGTGCAGGCATGGTTCCGCTTTCCGCACGTAACGCCGGTCAACCCCGGCCCCGGCCACCTCACCTGGTTTGCGCGCAACCTCGCCGCCGCCGGGGTAGGAGCCGACCTGGTTACCGACGCCCACATCGCCACGCTCGCCATGGAGTACCAGGCGGAGGTCCATTCCAACGACACCGATTTCAGCCGCTTCCCGGGCCTCCGCTGGCGCAACCCTCTCTGAGAAGTGCAGCGCCGGACGCCTATCTCTACTATTACCTCTCGTTTGCCTCGATCCACTTCCGCCCGCGATGCAAACGAGGATTACACTACGGTTGGATGCAAATGCGTATCCGAGCTCATACCACACGTTCGGATTGTCCGTAGTAATGTCAGCCAAACAGACTGTCGCCGTGCGAATACGGTCTTCAATTGAGTCGATCGTGACCGCGACAGAGGGGTCGCGATCCACCCTATATGCCTCCAAGCCAACTTGTTTGAGTGCCGGCTTGAAGATCTCATCGTACCTCTTATCGAATCTTCCGGAATCGAACGGCTGGATTACAAAACATGTTGGCATTGGGACTCCTCACAAGTTAGATCTGTTGCTTCCGGTGTTCGGAATTATCCCTCCCATGGTACGAAGGTTGGAGGTGTTACACAAGGAGCACTGGAGTCGTCTCGGTCGTCGACATCGTTCATCGATCCTGCCATGTACTCACCACCGAGGCGACGTCGTCTCGGAATCGGACCCATGCTGGCAGCTGCTCCAGGGCACCACCGATGGGCAAGGTCTCAATGAGCTGCCGCCGGAATCCTGGAATGCCTGCTTTGAACTTCTTCCTGCGTCTGATACCCCTAGGGTCGCCAGCCCTAAACAGAGCCTGGAGCAAGGCGCTCTTGGGGTCGGCAATATCTTCCAACACAGCGGCTCTGGGCAGTTGAAGCGGCGCTGTACAGCGTGGCCGTCCGTCACACCGAAGCTCTGGACGCCAGACTTTATCCGTTCTCGCAAATACCGTCCATAGTGAAATGAGTTCCCCACTGCCCCGCTGACGCCACAGTGAACTAGCAAGCGCTCAATATGATCGACGAGCGCACCATCTGAAGATCCCTCACAGATCAGAAGGAAGCGCAACTCAGCCATGTCTCTATTGAATCCTCTCTGGCCAGAATGGAAGAGGAAAAGAAATCTGGCCGTCCTCCGGAGGCACCAAATACGCCTGCAATTCTACCTTGCCTATACCGCCAGCCACTTTGCCCCCTTCCTCTTGCCCTTTTTTTCTCTCCAGGTGTTCTGCATCGGATAACATCTAAGCGGCCGCACAACCATCCCCGACCCTGAGTTGAGCGCTGGGTTTTTTGCCAAGATCACTTCGTCCGGTTTCTGGAGTTGTACGAAGTAAGGAGAATGAGTAGCAACAATGACTTGCCGCAGAGGGTTGTCCGACTCGACCGGTTCATCAGGGTCCACAGCGATATCGTGTAGCAGTTGGTTCATCGCCGCGAGCTTTTCCGGATGTATTCCATTCTCAGGCTCTTCCATACAATATACACCTCCGGCACCGGTAGCTTCTGCGATCGCCGTCAGAGCCAGAAACCGAAGCGTCCCATCCGATATCGAATTAGCACGGAGCCTTGTCCCAGACGGCTCTTCCAATTCTAGCGAGAACAGCTGACGAACGTCGTCGCGCACCGCTCGTACAGAATTCACCGGTACGAGCCCCGACAAACGACTCGCAATCCTGCCAAGGATATCGTCATCGGGATCCTCCGGCACACCGTTGAGACTCGTACGCTCCGCAAGGTGGTACAGTGTCACAGGTATGCGCCCACCATCCGCCCTAATCCCAGGTTCGTCAGCATACTTGTCCGGACGTCGCATCGCCGCTGGTTCCAACGCCAATATCCGCCAACTCTGCATTTCTCGACGAGCTGCAAGGATAGTTGGTGTAGCTGCCGTGTTTTCTGTTCCTACCGCCGTGCGAGGAGCCCGTTCGGCCGCTGCTGCCGGTCGCGCTCGCCCTGACGATCCGCCATCCTGATGGATGACGATCGTAGCCGGCTCCGAGTTGCCAATACGCGTAGATATATAACCTGATCCTCGCCGATTATTGTAGATTACATCGTTGCGGAAACTCTGTCTATTGTGCGGAAATTGTAGCCGCTCTGGTGCATTCTTCATAGGTATGTGTCGGAGGTCTTCGTGTTCGAGGACAAGACCTCCAAGAAGGCCAGAGGACACTGATGGAGTTTCACGACGAAATGCAACCTCGTAGCGTAAGAACGTAGACGACGGTACTCCGGGACGACCGAAATCATCCACTACGTGCTTTCCTACAATCATCTCGGCGGCAAGAGTGATCCGGTCTCTGGTCTCGCCGTTCGCCGCGAAGAAGAGTTCCGCTATTTCACCTGTGCCCTCTTCAGAGCTACGAATCTGCAGAGCCGATTGGATTATGGTATGATCAGTCAACAGTGACAAAAACCGAATAGCATCAAATATGTTCGACTTTCCTACGCCATTCTCACCGGCAATACAGGTATATGGTCCAAAATCCAGAGCGAAATCGACCAGATTCTTAAATCCGTCTACTTCTATTCGCGTCAGCACGTTCGGTCTCCTACTGAAGCAGTATAGCACAATGTTGGCGAAGTGCCGTCGGGTCGGAGAGGTACCCTAGCGACCTCTATTTTCGGTATCAATCGACCGCGCAGCCTTGGCCAAGGGCTGCACTGCTAAGCCTGGGGAGTGAGCTAGCCCATGGCGATGCCGCCGTCTACGTGGATCGCCTGGCCGGTGATGTTGCAGGCTTCCTCGGAGGACAGGAAGGCGACCAGGTTGCCTACGTCCTCCGGGGTCTGCGGGCGCCCGAGCACGGCGCTGCCGGCGATTTCGTCGAACACGGCGCGCGGCTCGCGCTGCTTGCCGCCGGGTTCCTGTGCCGCCAGCATCGGCGCCAACCGTTCCCAGAACGGCGTCCACACCAGCCCCGGCAACACCGCGTTGACATTGACGTTGTAGGGGCCGAGATCCTTGGCTACCACGCGGGTCAGGTTGAGCAGCGCGTTCTTGGCCGCCGCGTAGGTCGGCAGGAACACCGGGTCACGCTTGGCGGAGATCGACGAGATGTTGACGATCTTGCCGGAGCGGCGCTCCATCATGTGCGCCGCCACCGCCTTGCACATGAAGAACGGGCCCTTCACGTTGACGGCGTAGTTCTCGTCCCAGTCGTCGCCGGTAAGCGTCGTGAACGGCGCCGACAGGTGGCTGCCGAAGTGGCCGGCGTTGTTGACCAGGATGTCCACCCCGCCGAACGCCGCCAGTGCCTGCTGCACCACCGCCGCGCAGTCGTCCTCGCTGGTCACGTCGCCGGCCACCGCCAGCCCGCGCCGGCCCGCCTGCTCGGCCGCGGCAACGGTTTCCCGGGCGCGCGCGACGTCGAGGTCGGACACCACCACGTCGGCGCCCTCGCGGGTCAGGCAGGCGCAGATGCCGCGCCCCATGCCGCCGCCACCGCCGGTCACGATTGCCACCTTGTCCTGTAAACGCATGCCTCGTTGTGCTACGCAAACCCCTCTTTTGTCCAGCGCCGCGCCCGTTCCGGTGCGTTGCCCGCCGGTGGCTTGGCAGACCACAATAGCGCCATGAGTGCCACTTCGCCTTCGCCGTACGCAGCCCTGTTTACCGAGGATTCGATCTACCAGACTTGGCTCGACGTCGAGGTTGCCCTGGCCGCGTCGCAGGCCGAACTCGGCATCATCCCGCCGGCGGCGGCCACCGAGATCGCCGCCAAGGCGAAGCTGGAGCTGGTGGACCGCGCCGCCTTCGCCGAGCACTTGGAGATAACCAGTCACGCACTGGTGTCCCTGGTGTGGCAGGTCGACAAGCTGTGCGCCGGCGACGCCGGCGGCTACCTGCACTGGGGCGCCACCACCGTCAACATCACCCAGACCGCCCTGCTGTTGCTGGTGCGGCGCGCCCACCGCATGATCCGGCGCGACCTGGCGGCGCTGTTGCGGCACTTGGCCGGCCACGCCGAAACCGCCCGCGACTACGTCATGGCCGGCCGCACCCACGGTCAGCACGCCCTGCCGGTCACCTTCGGCTTCAAGGTGGCGACCTGGATCGACGAGCTGCTGCGCCACGACGAGCGCCTGCGCCAGCTCGAGCCGCGCACCTTCCGCGCCATGTACGGCGGCGGGGCGGGAACCCTGGCCTCTCTCGGCGACCGCGGCCCGGCGGTGCAGCGCCGCTTCGCCGCGCACCTGGACATGGCGGTGATGGAGCTGCCGGCGCGCACCGCGCGCGACCACCTCGCCGAGTACGTGGCCGCGCTGGCGATGCTATGCGGCACGCTGGCGCGCATCGCTCGCGAGGTGTACACGCTGATGAAGCCGGAATACGGCGAGGCGGAGGAAGCGGTGCCGCATGGAGCGGTCGGCAGCAGCACCATGCCGCAGAAACGCAACCCCAAGCTGTGCATGCTCATCCTGCAGCTCACCCCGCGCGCCCGCGCGCAGGTCGCGCCGGCGCTGGAGTCGCTCGAATCGGACCACGAGGAAGACGGCAGCCAGTGTCACGTGATGGAGCACGCCATGACCGAGGCGGTGATCGCCACCGGCGACGCGCTGCAGGCGACGGTCGCGCTGGCCGCCGGGCTGCACACCGACCGCGAGCGGATGCGGCGCAACCTCGACATGAGCGGCGGCCTCATCGTCTCCGAGCGGGTGATGATGGTGCTCGGGGAGCGGATAGGCCGCCAGCTTGCTCACGATGCGGTGTACGAGGCGGCGCAGCGCGCGCACGCGACCGGCTCCACGTTCGCCGAGGAGTTGCTGGCCGAACCGGAGGTCGCCGCCCATCTCAGCGCCGAGCAGATCGCCGATCTGCTCGACGCCGGCCGCTACACGGGCCTCTCCGCTCGCTTCGCCGAGCAGGCCGCCGCGGCGGCGCGGACGGCAGCCGCTCGAATGATCGCGGAATAACCGCCGCGCCGACGGTCCACGCCACCCCGGTGAACGGTCCGACCGGAAGCCGTCGCCAGCGGCACGTCCCGCGGCGGATCGGACGATCCCAGTAGCTGGGCCGGGCTGCCGGTCGCATCGCCGCCCGGCAACCGAGCCGCGGTGCGCTGTGCGCAACCGCCGCGTCGCGACAGACCGCTTGCCTGCCAACGCGGCGGCGCGCGCCGGCCTGGCGCCCGGACACCACCAGCGAAGCGGGCGAACCCGGGCGGCGCGGATTGCCGTTCGAGGCGGGACGACGCAGCCGCGAAGGACTACAGCACCAGGAGCGGCACGCGCACTTCGTCGGGGCACATGCCGCCGTGCACGCCGATGTGGCGCAATGACGTCGAGTCGGCGGACATGTAGTAGGCGAGGTTGAACGGGACGAGGGCGATGCCGACGTAGTCGCCGAAGCGGCGGCGCGCGAAGTCGCTGAGCGGCTGCGGCCCGAACAAGCGCAGTTCTTCGGCCTCGGCCTGGCTGAGCAGCGCCATGCGCCCGCCGGAGCGCTCCGTAACGCGCTCGACCAGTTCCCGCTCCCTGCCCGGGCGCACGTGGAAGTGCGGCGTGCGCCCCTCGCCGCTCGGCATGCTCAGCAGGCAGTCGAGGAGCGGGTCGCCGTCGAACAGCGGCGCCCGCTCCCCCTCGCCCAGGTCGATCAGGCCGTGGTCGGCGGTCACCGCCACCCGCACGTCGTCCGGCGCGCCGGCGGCCAGCTCCATCAGCAGATCGCGGATCTCCGCCAGCGTCGCGCGCGCCTCGCTGCTGGCCACCCCGTACGTGTGGCAGGCGGAGTCGTAATCGGGGATATACCAGAAGGTGACCGTGGGTTCGGTGCGCCTCCCCTGCACGGCGCGCATGCGGCGCAGGATCCGCCGCTGCGCGTGCCGTAGCGAGCGGTAGCCGCGCGTCCGGCTGTGCCCGCTGAGGTAGCGGTTGAAGGTGCTCAGCAGGTACTTCCAGGGCATGTGCATTTCCATGCTGCGGGTCGCCTCGGCGAAGCGCGACGGCTGCGGCCATATGTCCGGAACCCGCACGCCGTGGCGGCGCAGCCGGCGCCCGGTACGGCGTTCCTCGAACGGCAGCACCGTAACCGGGAGGTCGTGCTCCGCGAGGTAGGCCCACCAGCCGGGAACGCCGTGGCGGCCCGGCCACTGCCCGGTCGCCACCGTGGTCATGGCGCAAGCGGTGGTGGCCGGGAACACCGAATCGATCTGCATGTGGACACGCGCACGCAGGTCCGCCATGGTCGGATGGCCAAGCGCGCTCATGCCCATGCCGTCGACCAGTACCAGGACCAGGTGCGAGCGGTCGAACAGGTGACCGGCAACCGTCTCGCGGTGCGGGGTCACCGGCGTGGATGCGCCTGCGCCACGCTGCACCGCGCATACCAGGTCCACGAACGACGGCGCCGCGTCCGACGGCCGGCGCAGAACGCCGTCCCGGATCGCTGACGCGACGACCTCGCCCTGGCCCGTCGGAGGCGCCGGCTCTCGCTCGCTCACACGAAACTGCGGATCAGCAGGTACGCGCCGAGCCCGGTGGGAAACACCCCATACGAGAAGGCGTAGAATGCGAAGCCCCGCTTGTCCCCCAGCCTCTTCTTCATCAGTTCGAGCTTGGTGGATCGATGCGGTGCGAACAGCGTGATGTACAACATTGCCACGCCGTACACCAACATCAAGGCGCCGAGAAACGTTCTAGCGTCCAATCCGCGTCACCTCCGAGTCGGTCAGCCCAAGAACTGGTACAGGGAGATCAGGGTCGTCACGACCAGGAAGCCGGCGCCGACAAACCACGGCGTGGCCGTGTGCCGCTTGCTGTTGTCATCGAACCGCCGGTTCATGTCCTCGAACCGCTTGTTGACATCGTCGAACCGACGGTTGGTGTCTTCGAAACGGCGGTCGATATCTTCGAAGCGGCGATCGCTTGCCTCCATGTGGGCGAGCAGCAGCTCGCGCTGCGCCTTCAGTTCCTCCTCGACGCGGACCATGCGCTCCATGAGCTGGCTGGCGAACGCCCACGGCCCCAACTCGCGCAGCCAGCCGGGCAACTCGGCGCGTACGTACTGGCCGATGTATTGCAGATCGCCGTCGCTCAACGACATTTCAGGTTCACTCAATGGGTGCCTCCTAACGTAGTTGAATAACGGGCCCTTGTCGACGCCCGCTTTGCTATACTCCGTTTCGTGCAGTCGACTCGCGCGGCGTTGGCGGACCTGATCGACGAAATCGAGCGCCAGGAGCGGGCGGGCCGATCCTGGCGGCTCACCCCCGCGCACCTGCAGCGCATCCTGGGCCTGAGCCCGGAGCGGTACTACCAGGAGATCTACGGCGCGCAGGTGGCCGGCCATCCCCTGATCGGCCTGTCCCTTGCCCTGGAGCCGTTCTCGCAGGCCTCGGCGCCGGCCCTGGTGGCCGTGCTGGAGCACCTGTGCGGCGCCGGGGCGGAAAGCGTCCTGGAACGGGCCGGCGTGTTCTACTCGTACGACCAGCAGGCGGAGGTCATGGCCGAATTCCTCTCCGGCGCCGCCGGCGCGGTGCGCGAACACCGATTCCAGGACGAGCAGTTCGCCGCAATGCTGCGCACGTTCGGCAGATTCCCGGAGGCGCGCCGGGTCTATCTCGACCACTTCTTCGACCTCGACGACCTGCAGGAGCGCGCCGCGCGCCGCTACTGCGCCGGGCGCACGTTCACCCTCCCCGATCTCGCGCTCGCCAACGCCCGTGAGGTGCTGCGCCTGTTCTTCGCCAAGCACGTCCTGCGCCGACTGAGTATCTTTGCGGCCCTGAATGAGGCCTTCCACCGCGCCGCCATCCACGCCGGCTTCGCCGCCGAGGCGCGCGCGTCAAGCAGGCAACGCGCACGCCGGCAGGCGCCGGAGCGGCCGGAGCGATCCGCCGCGGCCCAGGCACGGCGCGACATGGGCCTCGGCCCGGAACCGCTCACCACCCGCGGCCTGAGAGCGCGCTACAAGCAGTTGATGAAGCGCTATCACCCCGATGTGAATCCCCACGGCCTGGCCCGCTGCCAGGAGATCACCGCCGCCTATGCAACCCTCGCGCCGCTGGCGGCGCCGGGATAGGGCCGGCCCCGCGAGCGACGCTACGCGGCGCCGGCGGTGCGCAGGAACTCCAGCAACAGCTCGGTGACCCGCTCAGGCTGCTCCTGCTGCACCCAGTGGCCGGCGCCCGGCAGCAGGTGGCAGCCGAGCGTGCGCGTGCACACTTCGTCGCGCATGCGTTCGTAGGCGCCGGGGCTCTGGAACACGCCCCAGTCGGCGGCGCCGGAAATGAAGCAGGCGGGCACGTCGATGGTGCGCCCCGCGAAGATCTGCTGCTCCCCCACTCCGACGCCGCCGGTGCCGCACCGGTACCACTGCAGGCCGCCCTGGAAGCCGGTGGCGGCGTAGGCGGCGCAGTACACCGCCAGCTCCTCGTCCGGCAGCCAGCGGCACGCGGCGGCCACCTCGGGTGACGGAGTGAACGGCGCCACCGCTTCCGGCATGGTGTCGGCGCGGTTCATGACGTAGTAGGTGGGCAGCTTGGCCAGCTCGGTGGCGGTCCAGCCGCGCAGCCGGTAGGGGGTGTTGCCCCGCCAGTCGGCGCTCTTGTAGTGGTAGTAGCCGCGCAGGAACGCGTGCAGCCCCTGCGGGCACTCCATCATGTCGGCGTTGGCGGAGCGCGACGAGTAGTACCACTGGTAGTGCTTGCGCGGCGGCTGCAGGGCCGCCAGTTGGGCGTCGAACGCCGCCATCTGGGGGCGTCCATCCGGTACCGGGCGGCGCGCCGGCGGCCCGCCGAACGGAGCGCTCATCATCGCCACCGCCGCGAAGATGTCGGGGTGCAGCAGGCTGCACCAGCCGGCCACCCCGGCGCCGGCGTCGTGGCCGATCACGGCGTGCACCCGCTCGTAGCCGAGCGCGGTGACGATGCCGAGCACGTCGCGCACCAGGTTGAATGAGCGAAACGGCGCCAGGTCGCCGTCGAAGGAGGCATCCCAGCCCCGGGTCGCGCCGTAGCCGCGCTGATCGGGCGCGATCACGTAGTAGCCGGCGGCGGCCAGGGCCGGCATCACCTTGCGCCAGCTATAGCCCAGCTCCGGGAACCCGTGCAGCAACACCAGCAGCGGGCGCCCCTCGCTCTGCCGGCCGGCCTCCAGGAAGTGGACCGTCAGCCCGTTCACTCCGGCAACGGTCCGCGAACGAATCCCCGCTGACACCAGCCCCGCCAGCGCGGCGCGGTACGAACTCAGGCTAACGGCCACTGCCGGCCCCTGACGGCCCTGCAACCGGTATCGAGAGGCTGCCTGGTCCGAGGTTCAACCGGGGCGACGCTCATGCAGATCCTGTCGAGTCCAGCGGTGAGGCCCCATCGGACGGCTGAGCCGGGCGAACGAGTCGTCGAGCGCGCGAACCGCCATCTCGCGCGCTGCCGCGTCTCGCGCCGCACCGGATTCGAGTGACCCGCAGCACCGTCGCGGGAAGGTGGTAGTTCTGGTTGCGCTCCATTCGCTACTCATAGCCGGCACGCCCTCGTCATATCGCTCGCTCGATGACCGTGGCCAGCCATGCGTTGAGGCTTTTTCTGTCGGCCTTGGCCGCAGCGGTCGCGGCGCGATGAACTTCCGAACTGATCCGTAGCGGAATCTTGCCGGAAAATGGCTTGTCCGGGGGCTGCCCCTTCTCGGCGCACATCGCCAGATAGTCGTCGATGGAGAATTGAAACTCCTTCTTCAGTTCTTCCACGGAGGTCGCCTCGAAAAAGATCACGTCGCGAGTGCCGACAACTTCCCCGTGAAACACCTCTGCTTCATGATCGAATACAATCGCTGCCTGGTATCCCTTGTAGGCAATCATTCTTCCACCTCGCAATTGTGGTCGCCCATCCGGTCACGGCTCGCTCATGGCGGTTCTACCCCGGCTTCGCTCAGGAATCTCCTCATCGAGTCGACCACGGCCTTCCTCGCGACCCGGTGCGGGTGGGGGGTGTGCGCGTGAGCCCGAACTCCGTTCAGGTCGATCCCTACCCGCGAACCGCGCCTCTGGGTCACTGTCGCGCCCAGGGCTCGAAGCAGTGACTCAATCTCATCCCATCGAATATCCGATTTGGTGGGCCGAGCGAAGATAGCCGAAAGGGTTCTCCGCTGAGTGTGATTCACCGAACCAAGGATATCGTTTAGTGATATTTTTTGGCAAGCGCGTGACGTAGCGCTCGCAGCGCTCTATCGCAACGCGCCGCAGCCGTGGCAGAGTACGCGCACCGACTCGACATTGAGCCTCGACATTGAGCATTGGGAGAGAACATGGCAGCAGCGACGAACAACGAAGCAGGCGCCGGGCGGTTGGCCGGCAAGGTGGCGTGGGTGACCGGGTCCTCGCGCGGCATCGGCCGGGTGGTGGCCGGCCACCTGGCGGCCCTCGGCGCACGGGTGGCGATCCACGGCACCAGCCCCACCTCCACGCGCGCCTTCGGCGAGGCCGACTCGCTGGACGCGGTGGCCGCGGAGGTCGCCGAGCAGACCGGCGCCGAGGTACTGGCCGTGCACGGTGACCTGACCAGCGAGGACACCGTCAAGGCGCTGTGCGGGCAGATCCGCGACCGGTTCGGTGCCATCCACATCCTGGTCAACAACGCCGGCGGCGACATCGGCTCCCAGGGCACCACCGGTGAGCGTGCCGGCAAGCCGGCCTCCAACGATGCGCTCGGCATCTCGCTGACCGACATCCGCACCGTCCTGGACCGCAACCTGCTCACCTGCATCCTGCCGTGCCGGGAGGTGGCCCCGGAGATGGCGGACCGCGGGCGCGGCTGGATTGTCAACGTGGGCAGCGTCGCCGGCCTGCTCGGGCGCGCCTCGGAGGTGATCTACGGCTGTGCCAAAGCGGCCGTGCACCACTACACGCGCGCCCTCGCCTCGCAACTGCGGCCGGTCAACGTGAACGTCAACGCCATCGCGCCGGGCGAGATCGTCACGCCGCGCTTCCTGGCCAGCCGCACCCCGCGGGCAGAGCGGCAGGTGGAGGGCGGCAACCTGACCCGCTACGGCTGGCCGGCCGAGATCGCCCGCACCGTGGAGTTCCTGGTCACCGACGACTCGTCCTACATCTCCGGCCAGATACTGCGCGTCGACGGCGGCGCCCAGCTCTGGCCGGCCTGACCCGCGCCCGCGAACGAAAGCGCCCCGCCGAAGCGGGGCGCCATGTCGAGTCGTTCTGTCGGACCTTAACTACTTGAAGTACCACATGTTGGAGTAGTAGTTCATGGTCAGCCACGCTTCCGCCCACGGCGGCAGCACGCGCGGCACGTTGCCGAGGTTGTTGCGCACTACCAGCGGGTAGGGCGCCATGCCGACCACGCCGATGGTCCACAACTTGTCGGCGTGCAGATCGAAGATCTTGGTGCGCACGTCGCGGTATTCCTGGCTGCCGAACAGCGTGGACTGCATGTCGGCGCGGCCCAACTGGTACAGCATGGCGAGGTCCTCCGGCGGCGGCTCGCCGATGCGGTCGGCCTCCGGCACGTTGCCGCGTTCGCCGCCCCACCAGGAGTAGAACCGGCCGGCGCCGCGATGGCCGACGCCCAGCATGCCCCCGTTGCCGGACAGGAAGTCGTACATCTCCATGCCCGAGGTGCGGGTGGCGCGCACGTCCATGGTGCCCTCGGTCTCCACCTGGCGGATCAGGTCGCTGTCGAGCGGGTTGAGCTTGATCTCCACGCCGACCGCGGCCCAGTCCTCCTTGACCAGCTCGTGGGTCAGGATCTCCTGCTCGCTCGCCCCCTCCGCGCCGGCGTCGTAGGTGAGCGTGAAGCTCATCGGCTCGCCGTTGGACATCAGCCGCAGGCCGTCGCGGTTGCGCTTGTCCAGCCCGAGGGCGTCGAGCATGCTGTTGGCTTCATCGGGAGCGTAGCGGTTGTAGGGGTGATCCTCGCCCCACTCCGACTTGTAGAAGCTCACATCGCTGTTCAGGGTTGCCTGGCGCGGAACCGCCTGGCCAAGCCACACGGTCTCGTTGATCTCCACGCGGTCGATCGCCAGCGACATGGCGCGCCGGAAGTCGACGTTGTTGAACAGCTCGCGCTTCACCGGATCCAGGTTGTCGAGCACGAAGGTGTAGGTTACGTCGCCGCCATTGACGTGCGGAACCAGCTTGACCGTGTAGTTGCCGGCGTCCTCGTTCTGCTTCAGCAAGGGGAAGTCGCCGATGGTCATGGCGCCCGCGTAGTCCGCCTCGCCGGCGATCACCTTCAGCTTGTAGGTCTCGGCGTTGACGGTCTGGCTGACGATGCGGTCGATGTAGGGAAGCTGCTGACCCGCCGTGTCGACCGCGTAGTAGAACGGGTTGCGTTCCCAGATGCGGACGGTGGTGGTGTGCTCCTTCCACTTCCACGGGTGCAGCGTCGGCTTGTTGACGTCCTTGGCCGGGCAGCAGAAGGTGTGGTGATTGTTGAACGCCTCCGCCCAGTTGTCGAAGCCCTCCTCCTTGGCCTTGGCGTCGGCGTTGGGGTTGTACTCGATGTGCCACTGCTTGAGCCAGGTGCTCGGCGCAACCACGGTCCAGTCGCTGCCGCGCCAGTGCAGCATGTTCAGCACGATGCGCGGATAGGGCACCTTGAAGTCGATCTGCACCGTGTAGTCGTCGATGGCGGTCACGGTGTCCACCTGGCCCGGGTAGCCCCAGGTGTCGATCGACTCGTGGTCGTCCATCTGGTACTTCACGAACACGAAGTCCTCGGAGGTGAGGTCGTCGCCGTTGGACCACTTCATCCCCTCGCGCAGGTACAGCGTGAAGGTCATGAAATCGTCGCTCAGCTCGTACGCCTTGGCCTGGTCCGCCTCGATCGATCCGTCGAAGTTCATCCGCAGGGGATACTGGCTCCGCTCCGGCGAGTCGGCCAGGTCATTCCACGGGTGGTTTGCGTTGGCGAACACCTCTATGGTGCCGCCGTAAGTACCGATCTCCTCCAGCGCCTCCAGCACCTTCGGCTCGATCGGCAGGCGCTCGTCCACCGGCGGCAACTCGCCCGCCGCCACCATCGCCGCCAGCATCGGTGCTTCCTTGTACTGGCCACCCATCGCCATCGCGGCGTCGCTGCTGGCGGTGTCTTCTTCACCACCGCTCGCCCAGGCGGACGTTGCCATAAGAAATGCCGCGCCCAGCAGGACGGGCATCCACTTCGCAGTCTGCATAGCTGCTCCTTTTGAAAATGAGTTCCGCGTCACCCTATGCCATGCGCCCGGTGCGGTGCAATAAGTGCAACAGGGCGTGCAGAGCGTCCGAGCTACTTGTAGGGATCCGCCGCGTCGCGCATGCCGTCGCCCACGAAGTTGAAGCACAGCACCGTGAGCACCACGAACAGCGCCGGGATCAGCAGCCACGGGTGCAGCGCCACGGTGCGGATGTTGGAGGCCTGCTGCAGTGCCACCCCCCAGCTCACCACCGGAGGCTGCAGGCCGATGCCGAGGAAGCTGAGCGCGGTCTCGCCGAGAATCATGCCGGGCACCTCCAGGGTCAGGTGGACGATCAGGTAACCGAGAAAGTTGGGCAGCATGTGACGCACGATCACGTTCAGGCGGGTGGCTCCGCTGACGCCGGCGGCGGTCACGTAGTCCTCCTCGCGAAGCTGCAGGATCTTGCCGCGCACGATGCGCGCCAGCCCGGTCCAGCCGATAATCGACAGGATCAGGGTGATCAGGAAGTAGCGCCGCAGCGGCGACCAGTCGATCGGGATGGCGGCGGCCAGCGACATCCACAGCGGGATGGTGGGCAGCGACTGCAGGAATTCGATGGCGCGCTGAATCGCCATGTCCACCGGTCCGCCGATGAACCCGGACAGCCCGCCGAGCAGACAGCCGAGCACGAAGCTCATCGCGACGCCGAGCAGTCCGATGGAGAGCGAGATGCGGGCGCCGTGGATGATGCGTGACAGGATGTCGCGGCCGAGCTGGTCGGTGCCGAACAGGAACATCACGCCCGGTTCCTCGACGCCGAACAGGTGCTTGTCGGCAGTGATCAGGCCCAGCACCTTGTATTGGTCCCCGCTCACGAACAGCCTGATCCGGTGCCGCTGTGCCGGGTCGGTCTGGTATTCCATCAGCAGGGTCTCGGGGTTGCGCTGCCGGGTCAGGCCGTAGATGAACGGCGCCTGCAGCCTGCCCTCGTGCAGGATGCGCACCCGCGTCGGCGGCGCCATGGAAAAGTCGGTGCGGCTGGCGATCCGGTCGTACGGCGCCGCGAAGCCGGCGAACGCCGCGGCCGCGTAGAGGATCGCCAGCACGAACCAGGCGACCACTGCCAAGCGGTGCTTGACGAACTTGCGCCGCATCAGCGTCCAGCTCGACGCGACGTAGTACCGTTCGGCGGCGTCGGCAGCGTCCTCGAGCTGCTCGGCGGTGGTTACCTGGTCGGCCATGTCAATTCTTCTGCTCGAAGCGGATGCGCGGGTCGACCACCACCAGCAGCATGTCCGATATCAGCGTGCCCACCATGGTCAGCATGCCGAGCATCAGGATCACGCTGCTGGCCAGGTACATGTCCTGCTGGCGCAGACCGTCCAGCAGCATGGGACCGATGGTGGGCAGGCTCAGCACGATCGACACCAGCGCCTCGCCCGACACGATGCCCGGCAACAGGTAGCCGATCGCGCTGATGATCGGGTTGATGGCGATGCGCACCGGGTACTTGAACAGGATGCGCCGCTCGTCGACGCCCTTGGCGCGCGCAGTGATCACGTACTGGCGGGACAGCTCGTCGGCCAGCGAGCTGCGCAGGATGCGGATCAATCCGGCCGTGCCTGCCGTGCCGATCACGATCAACGGCACCGGCAGGTGCTTCATCAGGTCCCAGACGCGCGCCAGGCTCCACGGCGCCGCCAGGAACTCGGGCGAGAACAGGCCGCCGGGACTCCATCCGAACAGGCGCAGGGTAACGAACATCAGGATCAGCGCCAGCAGGAAATTCGGTGTCGCCAGGCCGATGAACCCGAACACCGTGCCGGCGTAGTCGCCGACCGAATAGGGATGGGTGGCGGAGTAGATGCCGATCGGCACGGCGATGATGTAGGTGATGATCAGCGTGCCCAGCGACAGGATCACCGACAGGGTGAGCCGTTCGGCGATCAGGTCCGCCACCGAGTCGTTGAACGCCATCGACTCGCCCAGGTCGCCGCGCAGCACGATGTTGCCGATCCACTTCAGGTACTGCTCGTGCACCGGCCGGTCGAACGCGTAGCGCTCGTACAGGGCGCGCATCATCGCCTCGTCCACGGCAATGCCACGCTGCTGCATCATGTGCACGAAGGTGGTCACATAGTCGCCGGGCGGGAGCTGGATGATCATGAAGGCCACCAGCGACAGCACCGCCAGCGAAAGCACCATGTAGAGCACCCGGCGGACGATGTACTGGGTCATCAGGCCAGATATTGTGCCATGCCCGGCGCACTTGTCCACCAGCCGGAGGCGGTCCGCGGGCGGCGGGAAGACGCGCTTCAGGCGAGGCCGATGGCGCGCAGCAGGGTCTCCTGCACGGTCAGCTCTTGGTCGAGCGAGCCGGCTTCCCGATGCTCCGGCACAGCGCGATATAATCCTCTACCGCATCCCGAAACGACGCAGCGAGGTCTGCTACCATGGTACCCTCGAAGGTGACCAGGTCATCGACGCCGACGATTTTGCCGTAGAAGACTTCGTCGTCCGCGTCGAAGTGCACCGACCCGACGTATCCGTTGTATGACAGACTATCTCTCACGTGAGTTCCCTCTCCTTGGTCTCCATATTGGCCCACCACCGGCGCGCGACGGCAACGCAGCAACGGGATCCGTTCAGGACTGAGGCATGACCCGATCGGCAACCGTGTACCCGCTGGCGGCGGTGCGGGCCCTGGCGCTGCATGCACAGGGGTTGTGTGAACCGCTGCGGCGCGGCGGCAGTCCCTCCGCCAACGACGTGTATGCCGCCGTCGAGCGGGTCGGGTGGGTGCAGATCGACACCCTGCAGGTGGTGCGGCGGGCGCAGTACCTGACCCTGTGGAGCCGGCTCGGCACGTACGATCCCGGCCACCTGGACCGCCTGTTGTTCGAAGGCGGCAGCGGCGGGCCGGACAACGGGCGGCGGCTGTTCGAGAACTGGATGCACGCCGCCTGCATCATTCCGCTGACCCACTACCGCCTGGCGATGCCGATGATGCGTCGGCGGGCGGAGGGCCGCAGCGGCTGGCACCGCAGGTGGGTGCGCGACGCCGCAAAGGCCCGGCTACTGCGGCAGGTGATGGCGCGCATCGAGGCCGAAGGGCCGCTCCGACCGGCGGACATCCGCACCGAGAAGAAGCAGCCCGGCACCTGGTGGAACTGGGACGACGCCAAGATCGCGCTGGAACACCTGTACGACACCGGCGCGTTGGCTATCTCCAACCGGATCAACTTCCAGCGCGTGTACGACCTGCGCGACCGCGTGCTGCCGGCATGGGTCGACCGCCGCGAGCCGGCCCGCGAGGACGCACTGGCCGCACTGCTGGCGATTTCGAGCAAGGCGCTCGGCATCTGCACCCCCGCCCAGGTGGCCCACTACTTCCATGCCAGGCAGGCCGAGGCTCGGCCGATCATCGACCGGCTGCTGGCCGAGGGCCGGCTCGTCACGGTAACGGCGCGGCTGGCCGACCGCGCCGATCACGAGTTGGTCGTGCACCGCGACAACCTGGAACTGCTGCAGCGAGCCGCGGACGGCGACCTGCGCGCGCGCCGCACCACCTTCCTGAGCCCGTTCGACAGCCTGTTCTGGGCCAACGGGCGCGACCAGCAGATGTGGCGGTTCCGGCAGGTGCTGGAGTGCTACAAGCCGCGGCCGCAGCGCGAGTGGGGCTACTTCTGCCTG
This sequence comes from Spirochaetaceae bacterium, assembly GCA_028821475.1. Classification (GTDB taxonomy): domain Bacteria; phylum Spirochaetota; class Spirochaetia; order SZUA-6; family Bin103; genus Bin103. The sequence goes on along the minus strand of JAPPGB010000148.1, from coordinate 47,700 downwards.
CCGCTCCTGGACCGCGACCGCTTGGTGGGCCGTTTCGACCCCAAGCTGGAGCGCACCACCGGCTTGCTGCGGCTCAAGAAGCTCTACCTGGAGCCGGGCGTCCGGCCAAGCGCCCGGCTCGCCACCTCGGTGGCGCGCGCCATGCGCGACTTCATGCGCTTCCACGCCGCCGGCGACCTCGCCGTCGAACACAGCGAACCCTCCGACTTCGGCGCCCGGCTTACCGCGGCGCTGTAGCTCCCGCGGCCCGCAGCCCCGACCCTCTACGAACCCGCATCGTCGGCCCGATCCGCCGGTGGTGCTCCGTAGTAGGTCTCGATCACCTCCTCGATGTCCGGGTCGACGATGCTGAAGTCGTTGATCCGCATGAGACGCGAGAGCTGCGCGATGAGCTCGACCGAGTCGTGCTGATGGTGGTCGAACTCGAGGCAGATCCTGCTGTCATCCGCCGACCGCAGCCGGCAACCGGGAATGTCGATGCGCGGAACGGCGTCATCGGTCAGCACGTAGACCAGCTTGTAGGGAGCGAGCTTGCGGGTAATGTTCGCGAGCCGGTCGTCCTCCACGATGCGGCCGTGGTTGATGACGATGATGCGCTCGCACAGCTTCTCGATGTCGGACAGGTCGTGGGTGGTCAGGACCACGGTCGTGCGGTAGGCGCGGTTCATCTCCCGGATGAAGGTCTGGATCTTCTTCTTGCCGACGATGTCGAGACCGATGGTCGGTTCGTCCAGGAACAGCAGCTTGGGGGCGTGCAGGAACGCGCCCACCAGGTTGCCGCGCATGCTCTGGCCGAGCGAAAGCTGGCGCACCGGCTGGTCGACGATCTCGCCGATGTCGAGCAGCTCGTCGAAGACGCCCATGCGCTCGGCGTAATCGGCGTCGCTGATGTCGTACATGCGCTTGAGCAGCTCGAACGTCTCCCCCAGCCGGATGTCCCAGTACAGTTGGCTGCGCTGCCCGAACACCACCCCGATGTCCTTCGCCAGCTCGCGCCGCTTCCTGGGCAACTCCAGACCGTTGACCGCGACCGAGCCCGCCGTGGGATGCAGGATGCCGCACAGCATCTTGATGGTGGTGCTCTTGCCGGAGCCGTTCGGACCGATGTAGCCGATGATCTCGCCCTGCTCGACGCTGAACGATACGTCCTTGACCGCCTCGATGGAGCGAATGTCAGGGAACAGCATCCCTTTCACCGCTCCAGCCAGGCCTTTCTTCTTCTGGTTGACCTTGAAGGTCTTGGAGATGCGCCTTGTCTCGATGATGCTCATTCGGCTGCTCGCTAATGCCCGGCGCTCTCGTAGTACCGGAGCCCGAGGCGGAAAAACAGGTAGGACCCCACGGTGAGTACCGCGGCCATGATCGCCATGGCGACGAACACCCCGGCGCCGGCAACCAGGCCGTCCTCGATACCCAGCACCGCCGACGCCGGGTAGAAGGCGACGAAGCCGGTTGGTATGAGGAACGTGAGGATGAACTGCATCACCCACGGGTAGACGGTCAGCGGGTAGCGCCCGATGTCGTTCATCAGCGACGCCGAGAACTCCTTGAGGGACTCGCGATTGCGCCACCAGAAGCAGGTAGTCGAGCCGACCAGGTAGAGCGCGCCGCGGATGATGCTGCACAGCACCAGGAGCAGCACCAGGCCGGTCACGTTGCCCGCCGTGGCAGTGAAGCCCATCTCGGCCAGGCTGTAGATGATCATCACCAGCGCCAGGATCGGGTTGGCCAGGTCCATGTAGTTGACCCCGCGCGAGACGTGCAGCCACAGCGTGTCCAGGGGGCGCACCAGCAGCAGGTCGAAATCGCCGCGCAAGATAACGCGGCCCATGTACCAGATCGGTTGCGCCACCACCAGCACGATGCCATGGGTCATGAGATTGAAGCTGTACAGGAACGACACCTCGGCGACGCTCCACTCGCCGATCGCCTGGAATTCCGTGAACATCACCCGGATCACGAAGAAGCCGGTTACGGCGGTGGTCAGATTCATCAGGAAGATGTTCTGCAGGTAGACCGGATACTCGATGAGGCGGATCAACGACAGCTTGGTATAGAACAGGCTGACGCGGAGGTGGCGGGCGAGGGTGCTCATCATCCCCCCTGCACCACGATCTTCTTCTTGACCAGGTTCCACATCATGGCGGCACAGAGCACGCCCACGGCAATCCACAGGAGCTGCGTCGCGAGACCTTCGAGAATCTCCGTGCCCGCGTACTTGCCGATGTAGATGCCGAGCGGGAACTGGTAGATATAGATGAACGGCAGGAACGACGAGACCCGTTGGAACCATTCGGGAAAGAACCAGATCGGCACCACGCTGCCGGACAGGAACACGACCGTAGCGCGCACGACCAGGCCGAAGTTGCCGAAGTCCATGTACCAGATGGAGGTGAGCCCGACCATGTAGCTGATCGACGTCATCAGCACGTAGCTGAAACCGAGACTGAGCAGGAACCACAGGAACAGCGGCCCGCTCGCCGGCAGCGGGACGGCAATCAGCAGCGACGCCACCACGACCAGCGGCACGCCCCGGATGAGCAGCCGGCTCACCGCCGCGCCCAGGTCGTCGGCCACCCACGCCGCCCACAGGTGCATCGGGCGGATCAGGTCGATGCTGATGCTGCCGTTGTAGATGCGCTCGTTGATCTGCTCGGGCAGATCGGAGAAGAGCAGTTGATTCATCGTCTGGGCGGCGATCAGGTACACCAGCATCTGGCCCAGGGTTACCGCGCGCGCGGCCTCCTGGTCGCCGTACAGCGCCTTCCACAGGAACGACATGCCGACCACCACGACGAAGCTGGTCAGAACGAGGAACGCCACCTCCGTGCGATACTCGAGGCTCGACAGGAATCGCGTCTTGACAATGTGCCCGTAGAGCCGCGGCCGCATCGCGGGAATGTAGCGAGAGGTGTCGACGCCGGCAACCGAAATTGGCCGCCGCCGTACGGCACGGTCCGGCGCAGCCGCGCGCGGGCGGGGGATCAGGCCAGCCCGATGGCGCACGGCAGCCCGATGGCGCACGGCAGCGCGAGAGGAACTGCTCCGGTTGCTCCGATTCGAAATGCGTTGCTTGACCTCGGCACCATCGCGTACAGTCGGGCACTCAATGCGCAAATCGGTTCTGCTGTTCGATCTTGGCAATACCCTGGTCGAGTACTTTCGGCCCGGCGGGTTCACGCCGGTCCTGCGGGAGTCGATCCGCCTGGCCGGGCGGGCGCTCAGCGGGGCCGGCCACCCGGTTCCTCCCGGCGCCGAAGTGACGCTCCGGGTGGCAGAGGAAAACTACACCGCGCGCAACTACCGGGTGCGCCCGCTGCACCGGCGCTTGGCGCGCATCTTCCGGCTGCGCGGCGGTGCCGACAGTGACGTCATGCGCGTCATGAGCCGCGCGTTCATGGGACCCATCTTTGCCACCGCGCGCCGCTACGACGATACGCTCGACGCGCTGTCCTCGTGGCGGCGACGCGGCTACCGGATCGGCATCCTGTCCAATGCGCCGTGGGGCACGCCGCCGTGGGCGTGGCACGAGGAACTGGCGCGGCACGGACTGGCGGCGCGCTGCGACCTTGCCCTGTTCTGCGGCGAGGTGGGGTGGCGCAAGCCGGCCCGCCCGCTGTTCCGCGCCGCACTGCACCACTTCGCCTGCCGCCCCGAGGAGTGCGTGTTCGTCGGCGACGACCCGCGCTGGGACGTGTACGGCGCGCGGCGGGCCGGCATCACGCCGCTGCTGATCGACCGCACCGGCGCCGACGCCGACGGGACGCAGCCGGACTTGCGTTCGCTCGCCGACCTGGAACCGGTGCTGGTGCGCTGGGACGGCGGCGGCGGACGCTACACCGGAGCCGGGGCGGCGGGCGCCGCCGGCGCGGGTGGTGCCTGAACCGGTGCCGGCGCCGTCTCCGGCGAAGGCGCCGCGACCGCGGGACGCGGCTGAACCGGCGCCGGCCATGGCCTCCAACCGCAGCACGGAGAACGGCGAACTGCGCACGGAAGTCCGCACGGATGTCCGCACGGACCTGCGCGCGCATATGCGTACGGATCTGCATACGCAGATGCATCCGGATCTGCATCCGCAGATGCGTCCGGATCTGATTGACCTGACCCGCGCGCTGGTGCACGTGCCGAGCTCGGCGGCGCATCCGTCGGCGATTGAGCGCGGCCTGGAACTGCTGCGCGGCCGCCTGGGGCCGCTCGCCGGCGTGCGCATCGACGAACATCTGTGCGAGGGCGTACCGTCGCTGGTGGTGATGCCGGCGGCGGTCGAGACACCGTCGATCCTGCTGGTGGGGCACGTCGACGTGGTCGACCACGGCTCGCGGCGCCACTATCGGGCGCGGGTGCGCGACGGGCGCATCTACGGCCCGGGCGCCGGTGACATGAAAGGGTCGTTGGCGATCATGGTGTCGCTATTCGGGGAGTTGGTGAGCCGCCATCCGGAGGTGCGGCTCGGCCTGGTGATCACGGCCGACGAGGAGCGCGGCAGCCAGCACGGCACCCGCTACCTCCTGGACCAGGGGCTGTCCTGCGACCTGGCCATCCTGCCCGACGGCGGCTCCATCGACACCGTCGTGGTGGCGGAGAAGGGCCTGCTGCACGTGGAGGTGGTGTGGCGCGGCGCCTCCACCCACGGTGCCTACCCGTGGACCGGCAACAACCCGGTGGACGGCATGCTGCACGACCTGGCCAGGATGCGCGAGCGGTTCGACGCGCTCGCCACCGACCGGCCCGACCACTGGCACCCCACCGCCACCATCACCACGCTGGAGTCGGAGAGCAAGTCGGTGAACCGGGTGCCCGAGTTCGCGCGCGCCGGCGTCGACGTACGCTTCACGCCACCGTGGACGGTGGCGACCATGCTGCGCGAGGTGCAGGCCTGCCTCAGCCCCGGCGCGGAGCTGTCGCTGCCCAACGTGACCGAGTGCACCAGCATGACCGTGGACGCCGACTTCCGCACCATCACCGAGCAGGTGCTCGGCACTCCGCTGCGGGAACTGCGCACCCCCGGCGCCAGCGACGCGCGCTTCTTCTCCGCGCAAGGCGTCCCGGCCATCATCAGCCGGCCGGTGGTCGGCAACGTGCACCGCGTCGACGAGTGGATCGACATCGACTCGATGCTGCAGTACTACCGCATCCTGCACACCTTCATCTCCCGGCGCCTGCACCTGTCCTGACCCGCCGAGCGTGCCGAGGCCCGGCGAGTGCTTGACGCGGCGGGTATGCTGTATCAGGTTGTCGGCCAATGGTGGATAACGACCGGACCGACGACGGCAGGGTGCCGCATGGGTGATTCGCAGGCGCAGGTGCCGATCCGGGCCATCACGAAGGGGCCCGGGTACCACTGGTTCGGATACTACGACAAGCTGCAGTTTGACCCTACCTCGCGCTACGTGCTGGCCATGGCGGGCGATTTCGAGCATCGCGCGCCGCGCCCGGGAGACGAAATCCGCATCGGCATGATCGACCTCGAGGACGGCGACGCGTGGTTGCCGCTCGGCACTACCACGGCGTGGTGCTGGCAGCAAGGCTGCATGCTGCAGTGGCTGCCCGGATCGGCGACCGAGGTGATCTGGAACGAGCGCGCCGGCGACCGCTACGTGGCGCGCATCACCGACACCGACACCGGCGCCAGCCGCACCGTGCCGGCACCCGTCTACGCGCTCGCACCCGACGGCCGCAGCGCCGTCGGCCCCGACTTCCGCCGGCTCAACGACATGCGCCCCGGCTACGGCTACGAGGGCATCCCCGACCCCTACGCGGACCAGTTCGCCCCCGAGGAGTCCGGCATCCACATCGTCGACCTGGACACCGGTGAGACCCGACAGATCATCTCGGTGGCCGACGCCGCGGCCGTCCCCTACCCGCACGCCGACCTGTCGCGGGCCAAGCACTACTTCAACCACCTGCTGTTCAACCCCGACGGCACGCGCTTCATCTTCCTGCACCGCTGGCGGACCCCCGGCGTACCGGGCATGCGCACGCGCATGTTCACGGCCAACGCCGACGGCTCCGACCTGCACGTGGTGGACGACTACGGCGGCATGTCGCACTTCATCTGGCGCGACCCCGAGACCATCCTGGCGTGGTCCTGGCAGCCCTCCCACGAGGGCGCGTTCTACGTCTACCGGGACCGCACCGACCGGGTGGAGGTGATCGGCAAGCACGCCATGACCCTGAACGGCCACTGCACCTACCTGAGCGACCCGGCCTGGATCCTTAACGACACCTACCCGCGCGAAGGGACGCGCACCCAAGAGCTGTACCTGTACCACGTGCCCACCGGCACCCGCGTCGAGCTCGGCGGCTTCCACGCCCCGGAGGCGTACCGCGACGAGTCGCGCTGCGACCTGCACCCGCGCTCCGACCCGGGCGGCCGGCTGGTCACCATCGACTCCGCCCATGCCGGCGGCCGCCAACTCTACCTCCTCGACATCGCCGCGGCACTCGACTCGATCCGGTAACCGCACGGCTCCCCGCGCCTCCCCGCGCATCATCATCTCCACCGGGCTGTACCGCAGGCGCCTCGACGGAGAGAAGCTGCAGATCAACCTGCTCACCTTTGCAAGCTTCCGGAGGGGCTTTTCTTTTTCCCAGTTCCTACCGTGCCCAGATTCCCCGCTCAACCACCTCGCAATCCGTGCCCGTGCTCAGGCGCGTCCATAGCAAGCTCGCCTAGCCTGGGGTTCGACGGATCGATGATGACGCGCGCCATGATGACAGTCAGCGCAGTGGCCGGTTGGCGGCGACGTTCGGTGACCGCCGGTTCGTTGACAGGCGCGCCGCGCCTATGCTAGCGTGCCCCGCTGGTATCGAGGAATGACGATGAAGCGTCACAACCACCGCCAGTGCAGTAGTCGGTTCGCGCCACCGGTGCATCATACCCCCAACTCGTGTCGAACTAAGAAACAACTAACCGCTCCGGCTGATCGCCCCGTACGTGCCCCCGCGCACGCCGTCGCCTTCACCGCCGCCGTAGCTATCGGTGGCGCCGGCTCGGTCGATCGCCAGGCCGCCGACGCCCTTCCCGGCGACTCAGGCCGTCCCGGATCCCCGCCGACGACACCCGCAGTGTTGCCGGCCATTCAGACTGGCTGCTGCTCAGACCACCACCACGCGTGGCGTGGTAACGCAGATCCCGACGTAGACAGAGAGAAAATGGCGGCTCGAATGATACTCAAAGAACCGCACGCGCGCGCGGCGTGAGCCGGGGTGCACCCGGATGAGTCACACGCTGCGCGCTTTTTGGTGACTTGACTCAGACTGGCCGCCCGCGTTGCGGGCGCGAAAAGAGATCGACACAGGAGTTGTGTATGCAGATTGTACGATTCACAAGGACCTTCGCGGTTGCGTTGGTCCTCGTAATGAGCGCGACCGGCCTCTGGGCCGCTGGCGCAGAAGAGGAGCCGGGCGCCGCTGCCGACAAGCAGTATGTGACCGACCCCACCACCGGTAAGGAGGTGCCCGCGCCAGAGTATGGCGGGACATTCACCTGGGTCAGCCGATACCAAACAGGTCAAAACACTGACAGTTATCCCACACCCACCGGCGGCCTAGCTGCGGTGGGTGGTGTCGTCGAGAGGCTATCCATCGCGGACTGGGGAATAGATAGGGACGTACATCACCACATTAGTCTGGCTGTACCTCTCTGGGTCATGAAAGGGCAGCTGGCGGAAAGCTGGGAAACGCCCGACGACACAACGATAATCTTCAACATCCGCAAGGGCGTTCACTGGCACGATACGGAGCCAATGAACGGTCGGGAGCTAACTGCCAAGGATGTGGAATACAACTGGCACCGCTATTTTGGTCTGGGCAAGTGGAGTGAATTTGGACCTGTCCAAAAATATGAGAGCCTGCCAATTGAATCGGTAACGGCTACCGACGATTGGACGGTTGTTTTTGAGCTGACGAAGCCATACCTCGGGGTGCTGTCGGTTATCTTCAACAACTATGATCCTTATATATATCCCCCCGAGATAATCGAGGAACACGGGGACGCTAACGATTGGAGGAACGTGATCGGCACCGGTCCCTATATGATCACTGATGTTGTCGAGGCGACCTCTGTCAGCTGGACCAAGAATCCTGACTACTGGGGCTATGACGAGAAGTTCCCGGAGAACCGCTTGCCTTATTTTGACGAGATAAGGCTCCTGATGATGGAAGATGAAGCAACACGTATTTCGGCAATGCGCACGGGTAAGATTGATTACATGGGTTTCAGTGGCGGCTCTGAAATAAGACCCGACCAAGTAGATGGCCTCCAGAAGACCAACCCCGAACTCAAGTTTCACCCGTACCAATTTCGGTCGGACTGGACATCTTTTGCCATGAACGTACGTCAGCCGCCCTTTGACGACATCAGGGTGCGCAAGGCAATGCAGATGGCACAGGACCTCGAGACAGTCAACAATGCCTACTACAAGGGTCGGGCCAAGTGGATACCTCAGGGGGTGATAGGTGACGGCGCTGTGGATCATTTCGTGCCATTTGATGAGTGGCCCGAAGAGGTCAAGAGCGGCTATAGGTATGACCCGGAAGGGGCCGAGAAGCTGCTTGATGAGGCTGGCTACGCGCGCGGTGCGGATGGCATTAGATTCAAGACCACCCAGACGCAGTTTGGGGCGGCGTTAGGGGACACAAGCCTTTCAGAAATAGCTGCCGACTACTGGGCTGCTATTGGCGTTGATGTAGAGGTAACAATAGCCCCCGACACCTCTGCTCATTGGCAAGCTATGACACGCGACCATAGCTACGAAGGTATGTCATCGGCGATGTTGGGGTTCGATCATGGAGACCCCATGTGGATGATGCGCGCTTTTGGTCACTCGGAAGGAACGATTAACATACCGGGAGTACAGGACGCGCATCTTGACAGCTTGATTGAAGCCGCCGCAGCCGCTACCACCTTGGAGGAGCAGCAGAGGCAACTGAAAGAGGCGGATGCGTACACTATTAAGAACCATTACTACGTATGGTACTTCAAAGTCCCAATGTTTAACGTCAACCAGCCGTGGCTCGTAGGCTACAACGGTGAATTCCAGCTCGGTTGGGGGCAGCGTTATGGTCAGTTATGGGCCCGCGTATGGATTGATTCCGAGATGAAGGAAGCAATGGGTTATTAAGTGGCTTAGCTCAGGGAAAAGGGGAGCTGGGAGGCGTAAGCTTCCCAGCTCCCGATACTCCTCAAATAGTGCGAGGGGCGCTTTCTCCAGAAACGCAACCATTTGAAATTACTCTGGATTCCCGCCTTCGCGGGAATGATGGGGGGCTCGCAATGACAAGGAGTAGTGTGACATGAGAGCCTATCTCATCAGGCGGTTATTGCTCATAATCCCCACCTTGTTCATATTGAGCATCCTGGTCTTTCTCTCGGTCCGCTTCATCCCGGGCGATGTAATAGACGCAATGGCGGCTCGGATGGATTTTGGATACGATATTGACCGTGAAGCTCTTGAGCATATACTGGGATTAGACGTGCCTATTCATGTGCAGTATGGACGCTGGATAGGAGTGTTGCCAACCCCTGACTGGTTTACCGGTGAGTCCCACTTCAAAGGTCTCCTCCAGGGCACCTTAGGAGAATCACTGTTTGAGCGTGGCGAATACTTCATAACCTCGCCGGCTTCAGCTCTTTCGATAGAGGAGAGGATATTACGTAGACTCCCGGTAACCATTCAGCTTGGCGTCATGGCAATCGTAATCGGGCTAGTGATAGCCCTGCCAGTCGGCATCTACTCGGCGATTCGCCAGGATACCGCCGCCGACTACATGGGGCGCACCATCGGTATCATCGGCATGGCAGCGCCCAACTTCTGGCTGGCACTTATGGTCATGATATACCCGGCAATCTGGTGGAACTGGTCGCCACCGATGACGTGGGTTCCTTTCGTGGAAGACCCGCTGGGAAATCTCGGGGTGCTCATCATTCCCAGCCTGATTCTGGGGACGGGCATGGCTGCCGGCACAATGCGGTTGACGCGCACCATGATGCTGGAGGTGCTCAGGCAGGACTATATCAGGACGGCTTGGTCCAAGGGTCTCAAGGAGAGGGTAGTCATTATCAGACATGCCATGAAGAATGCACTCATCCCGGTAGTTACCCTGGTAGGTGGGTCTTTGCCCCTGCTGGTAGGTGGCTCAGTTATCATAGAGAGCATATTCAACCTGCCGGGGTTAGGTCGTTTCTTTCTGGAAGCACTCCGTCTTAGAGACTACCCGGTGATTTCCGGAGCAAACCTGTTTTTCGCCGGCATAACTATGTTGGCCATTCTACTTACCGACATGATTTATCCTTATTTAGACCCCAGGGTCCGCTACAGCTAGAGGGGGAAAACCGGAAACATGAGCGACGCCATAGGGATACCTTCAGCAGTAAGTGAGCCAAAGAGACGTGCCGGGCTGGCTGCTTTCTTCATCAGGCTGGTCAAGGAGAAGCCACTAGGTACTGTCAGCGGGATTATCTTATTGATATTGATTCTTGTCGCTATCTTTGCCGATGTTTTGACCCCTTATCCATATGATGAATTACACCTGATAGACCGGCTTCAGGGTTCATCAGCCAAGTATCTCCTGGGTACTGACCAGGTGGGGCGAGACTTCTTGAGCCGCATTATCTTTGGGGCTCGTATTTCCGTACTTATCGGTCTGACAGTGACCACTCTTAATGTTGTGCTCAGTACCCTGATAGGCGGCATCTCAGGATTCTTTGGTGGTAAACTGGACCTGGGTGTGCAGAGATTTGTTGATACCTGGATTAGTTTCCCGGGACTGCTCCTGTTGTTAACCGTAATGTCCATAGTTGGACGGGGTTTGCCACAGATAATACTGGTTCTGGGGATATCAGGAGGCATCGGCGGCAGTAGAGTAATCCGAAGCGCCGTCATTGGCATTAAAGAGAATGTATATTTTGAGGCGGCTGAGGCGATTGGCAGCTCAAGATTGAGACCATTTCTGCGACATGTCGTGCCCAATCTTATGCCTATCATAATCATTTCATTCAGCATGCGTATAGGAGACGTAATCCTGACTTTGGCTGCTCTGGGCTTCCTCGGATTCGGTCTGCCTCCCGGGATTCCTGATTGGGGTGGTCTGCTCAGCCAGGAAGGACGTAGGTTCATGGATATAGCGCCACACCTGGCTCTCTGGCCGGGTCTTGCCCTGACGATTACCGTTTGGAGTCTAAACATGTTCGGCGATGCCGTCAGGGACCTGCTTGACCCGAGGCTGAGGGGCGGTGGCGGTGGTCTCGGTGCCGGAGCCGCCGGGTCGGTTTAGAGAGCCATCAAGGGTCTCCCAGTACGGATGCGCGCCTGCGGCGGCCGAGGTGGCCACGCGCGCCTGCGCATCTCGGCCGTCCGACCCTCCCACCAATGGGCGACGGGTCGGCACTCCGGATGTCTTGGCGCTCCATCACCCCGGCGCCGGCATCCTTCGGCTTCGCCACCACCGCGCCGACCGTGGGTGCGCGCGAACGAAGTTCGCGCCGCAGCCCGGCACCTCCCGCGGTGTCACGCCGGATGAGCGGTGACCCCCTCCCAGGTGCTGAAGTACCTGGAGTCGAACGAAGCGCACGGCCAGATCCCGGCCACCGTTTACCTGCTGGTCAACTGCGGCCTGCACGGCTTCCGAACGGACCCGGCCAGCGGTGCCAGACAGATCGACGAGAGCGCCTTACCGCCGCAACCTGGAGCGGATCGTGGCCGCGGCTCTTCGACTGTGCCGGGGCCTTGGTTGGATCCCAACCACACCGTGCGACGAAGCCGTGCACAACACGCGTCAGACGGCTTTCATCGATTCGCGGGGGACTGCCGCACCTACAACGCCATCGCTGACTCGGTGATGAGACGCCACGCCGTAGCGCTGATCGACCTGTACGGATTCACCTGATCATCTCGGTGGCCGACGCCGCGGCCGTCCCCTACCCGCACGCCGACCTGTCGCGGGCCAAGCACTACTTCAACCACCTGCTGTTCAACCCCGACGGCACGCGCTTCATCTTCCTGCACCGCTGGCGGACCCCCGGCGTACCGGGCATGCGCACGCGCATGTTCACGGCCAACGCCGACGGCTCCGACCTGCACGTGGTGGACGACTACGGCGGCATGTCGCACTTCATCTGGCGCGACCCCGAGACCATCCTGGCGTGGTCCTGGCAGCCCTCCCACGAGGGCGCGTTCTACGTCTACCGGGACCGCACCGACCGGGTGGAGGTGATCGGCACGCACGCCATGACCCTGAACGGGCACTGCACCTACCTGAGAGACCCGGACTGGATCCTCAACGACACCTACCCGCGGGAAGGAACCCGCACCCAGGAGCTGTACCTGTACCACGTGCCCACCGGCACCCGCGTCGAGCTGGGCGGCTTCCACGCCCCGGAGGCGTACCGCGACGAGTCGCGTTGCGACCTGCACCCGCGCTCCGACCCGAGCGGCCGCCTGGTCACCATCGACTCCGCCCACGCCGGCGGCCGCCAGCTCTACCTGCTCGACCTCGCCGCCACCTCGATTGTCGGACCCCCTTAACTGCCTAACCGGCGGAAATGTGGATTTGTGCAAACCTTGGTCGTAAGTCGTTGGCAACGCAGGGATTATCGGAGCGGGAGAACGCTGATGGGTCACGCGGCAGTGAGGCCGAGGGTTTGACAGCAGTGGTCGAGGGCGCCGGCTGGTGCCGACGCGCTGACGCGCTGACGCGCTCGCGAGACGATATGGGCGCGGAGCTTGTCAAGGTCATGGCGTAGCTGGCCGAGCGTGTAGTCCTGCTCGCTGAGGCGATGGCGTGCCAGGACACGCTCATGCAACTCCCTGGTGGTTCATTTGCCGAGCGGGCCGCCGGTGTACTAGAATAGACGTTGCAGAAGGAGCATCGGATGAGCCGAACTGTCCTATGGTTAACACCGCGAGTCAGCCTCCGTCCCAAGGGTTTGATCGATCGGGGGAAAGGACCGCCCACTCGGACTACCGATCCAAGACGGCTAGCATTCTCGCGCCGCGTCTTGACCGGTCGAGAGTTCTCCACGGGGCTCCAATCATGATCCACCCGCCTCCTAAACCAACGAATGAAACTGCGGACGCGCTCACAACTGCAGGACCCACAAAATGTCACCGATACCCATCCCAGTTCCGTCCTTCCTCGATACATGCGAGTATTTGGGAGCGTTCTCAGGTCAAAAACGATGGCGATCCTCTGACAGAAAGAGGCTGTATACATGGGATTCGTTGCACGGAGAGATTGAGGCCTTCAACAAACGTGGTAAACACTTGGGGGCTCTCGATGCAGTCACTGGAATCCTCAAAAAAGATCCTGTAAGTGGACGAAGCATTGATGTCTAACTTCATAAACAAGTGTCTCACGGGCGACGCTTTCCTTGATGACATCGACGACTACATCGATGACTGGCATCGAGACGACGGCGGCTTGTCCTTGTATGACTTCTTGGGTATGACTCGCAGTGAGTATTCTCTTTGGGTTCAGGATCCGAGCTGCCTTCCGTTTATCGTACATGCCCGCGTACATGGACACGAATTGACAGACTCCTCTATACCGCAGGACGCGCCGGCGATCGCCGCGAGATCAGATCATTCCAGCGAGATAACAATCAGGCTTGTCGAATGGCTAAAGGACCAAGGATTGTGGGATTAGCACTGACCCCAGAGACCAATTTAGCTCGGAGATTCATTGAGAAGAACTCCCTTGCTCCACCAATCGATATTCAGTCGATGGTTGAAGCATACGCACGACTTACATTTACAAACATCCCGTTTGATGGCGTCGACGGGGTATCTCTGAATCTAAAGGCAAGAAATCGGCGTCCTCATGTCATCGTGAATAGTCAGAGCCCGCCCTCAAGGCAACGATTCACGATGGCACACGAATTGGGCCATATACTGATACCCTGGCACATCGGCTCTGTGTTGATTGATCAAGTTGCTCCCGTCTCTTCTCGCCGTTCAAACTACTTTACATCTTACAGCTGGTCCATGGAAACTGAGGCTAATTCATTTGCAGCGGAACTGCTCATGCCACACTCATGGATCATGGAACTACTGTCAACCACGGACGATCTCTCTAAGGTTCACAAGAGCATATTACAGACTTGCGAGACATCTCCCTTTTCTGCCGCTATCCGCCTGTCACAATTGCTCCCAGCGAGAATCGTCTATGCGTCCGAGCGAAATCGCGTTGTCGAATTCTCTGGTAGAACTGGCCAAACCATCGCAAATAACTTGAAAATGGGCACTGCTTTTCCAAGAGATCCCTTTGCCTATAGCGACCACCATTACGTCTCAGAGGTGCGCGACAGACGTCTGCATTGGTGGAAGCTTCCGCGAGAGATTCACATAGACTCATCCGACGATCGAGCATGGCGAGATATTCTCGATGGTATTCTAAATGACATCGGTCTTAGTACGCAGGAAAGTAGAGAGATGAAGATGTCAATAAGTGGAATAATCGGCTCCGCAAATAATGCTTGCGACGACAAGCACAATGTTGACTCAGTAGTCTCTGCTTGCATCCAACGGCTCAGCGACCGGGAATTCTATAGAGAGATAGCTGCGCACAGGGACTTTGGTGCGTTTGTTCACAAAAGAGCAGAAGACATCGTTTATCGAAGTAGCCGCTGAGACACAAGTGAGCCTGCCGGATAGACTTGTGTAGTGTAATTCGATGCGTAAGCCAATATTGCAATTCGGCCAGACGTGTTCGTCGGCGACGACGATTCGCGCTGGGACGTGTACGGCGCGCGGCGCGCGCCGGCATCACGCCGTTGCTGATCGACCGCACCGGATCCGCCGTCCACGTTGCGCCGGCGGCGCAGCCGGCGTTGAGTTCACTCGACCACCTGGAACCGGTGCTGCAGCGCTGGAACGGCGCCGACGGCCGCGGTACCGGAATCGGCGCGGCGGCAGCGGATGGTGCCTGAAGCGGTGCCGACGGCCGGTACGGCGGCGACGGGCGCCGAGACCGCGGGACGCGGGTGAAATGGTGCGGGCCATGACGTCCAACCGGGGTGCGTAGAATGGCGCACTGTGCGCGGAAGTCCGCTCGGATCTGATTGACCTGACCCGCACGCTGGTGCACGTGCGGAGATCGTCGGCGATCGAGCGCGGCCTGGACCTGCTGCGCGGCCGCCGAGGGCCGCTGTCCGGCGTGCGTATCGACGAGCATCTCTGCGAAGGCGTGGCGTCGCTGGTGGTGCTTCAGCAGCGGTCGAGACACCGTCCATCCTGCTGGTGGGGCATGTAGTAGACGTGTTAGACCACGGCTTGCGGCGACACTTTCGGGCGCTCGTGCGCGACGGGCGCATCTATGGCCCGGGCGCCGGTGACATGAAGGGGTCACTGGCGATCATGGTCCTGCTGTTCGGAGACTTGGTGAGCCGCTACCCGGAGGCCAGGATGCGCGAGCGGTTCAACGTGCTCGCCACCGACGGGTCCGACCACTGGCACCCCACCGCCACCATCACTACGCTGGAGTCGGAGAGCAAGTCGGTGAACCGAGTCCCCGAGTTCGCACGCGTCGGCGTCGAGGTACGCTTCACGCCGCCGTGGACGGTGGCGACCATTCTGCGCGAAGTGCACGGCTTCCTCAGCCCGGGTACCACTGGTTCGGGTCTCCGTCCCCTACCCGCACGCCGACCTGTCGCAGGCCAAGCACTACTTCAACCACCTGCTGTTCAACCCCGACGGCACGCGCTTCATCTTCCTGCACCGCTGGCGGACCCCCGGCGTACCGGGCATGCGCACGCGCATGTTCACGGCCAACGCCGACGGCTCCGACCTGCACGTGGTGGACGACTACGGCGGCATGTCGCACTTCATCTGGCGCGACCCCGAGACCATCCTGGCGTGGTCCTGGCAGCCCTCCCACGAGGGCGCGTTCTACGTCTACCGGGACCGCACCGACCGGGTGGAGGTGATCGGCACGCACGCCATGACCCTGAACGGGCACTGCACCTACCTGAGAGACCCGGACTGGATCCTCAACGACACCTACCCGCGGGAAGGAACCCGCACCCAGGAGCTGTACCTGTACCACGTGCCCACCGGCACCCGCGTCGAGCTGGGCGGCTTCCACGCCCCGGAGGCGTACCGCGACGAGTCGCGTTGCGACCTGCACCCGCGCTCCGACCCGAGCGGCCGCCTGGTCACCATCGACTCCGCCCACGCCGACGGCCGCCAGATCTACCTGCTCGACATCGCGGACGCTGCCACATGAAGCGGCACCGCCGTCCGGAAACCGCCGGGGCGTCAGCGATCACCCTTCGGGAAGTAGAATGAAATGACGAGAGTCAGCACGGTCACTCCGTGACGCGAACGACCATGAAACAGCGCATGGGGCAGTGCACGGTGGCCGCCATCTTCGGACAGTGATGAGCGGCAGCAAGCCGATCTTGATCAACTCGAATATGCTTGAGAGCGCAACATTGTCCGGCCGGAAGGCGTAGGCGGATGCCGCTGACACCGTCAAATTCCGAGGGTCTCGACGGTCTCGAGGGTCTCGACGGCCTCGACCGGAGCCTCTCGAAGAGCGCCGCCGCACACCTGTCATGACGGCGCCGTGGACGCGGCTGCACGAGCTTGACGGCATGCCGAGGCAGTGTAAGTATCGGTCACGGGTATCGTTGGCGCCGGGCGGGTTCCGGCGTCCCCTTCAACAACAGGAGGTCAGCATGACTGGACCAATGAGAGGAGCCGCCTGGTGTGCGCTCTTCATGGCGGCGGCCATCTTGCCGGGCGCGGTGTTTGCCGCCGGCGACGAGGAGACGGCGGCGGCGCCCGACGCGTCGGCGGAGGGCGCCTACAACTACGAACATGAGTTCGGCACCTACCACTGGGTCACCCCGGGGGCGTTCGCGCAGGCGACCGGCCAGACCGTGGGGGACTACTCGGAGGCGCCGCAACTGGCGCAGTTGGTGAGCGAGGGCAAGCTGCCGCCGGTCGAAGAGCGGCTGCCGCTGGAACCGCTGGTGCTGGGCCGCGAGATCGGCACCTACGGCGGCACCCTGCACGTGGGCGGCGGCCACTTCGCCGCATTCCAGTACGCCGGCACGCCGTACAGCAACTACGGCGTGGGACTGGCCGAGCACACCTGGACCGCCGGCACCTATCCCAACCTGGTGAAGGGCTGGGACGTGGAAGACGGCGGCAGGAAGTACACCCTGCACCTGCGGGAAGGCCTGCGCTACTCGGACGGCGAGCCGTTCACGGCCGACGACATCATGTTCTGGTGGGAGCACATCGTGCCGACCAATCCCACCTTCCCCGACCTGTTCACGCGCATCATCATCTCCACCGGCCTGTACGACAACGTGGTCAAGATTGACGACCACACGGTGCGCGTCGAGTACAGCAAGCCGTCCGACAACCTGTTCTGGGTGCACTTCGGCAAGGCGGTCCCGGCCCACCAGAAGAAGTACTTCAGCCAGTTCCACCCCGAGTTCCGGGACAAGGACGAGCTGGACGCACTGGTGAAGGAGGCGGGGTTCAGCAACTGGATCGAGCTCTACGAACACAAGCTGGACATCCGCGGCAACGCCAACCCCGAACGCCCCATCCTGCTGGCCTGGGCGCTGAAGCAGGTGCCGCCGGGGGACTACATTCTGGAGCGCAACCCCTACTTCTGGGCGGTTGACCCGGCCGGCCAGCAGCTCCCCTACCTCGACCGCATCTACTACTTCGCCGGGCTCGAACCGGAGGTGCGCAACCTGAAGGCGCAGGCGGGCGAGCTCGACTTCGCCGACGTGCCGATGGATACCTACCGGCTGATCAAGGAGAAGGAGTCTGAGGGCAAGATACGCGGCCAGCGCATGGCCGGCGTGGGCCTGAACTCCGCGCAGCTCAGCTTCAACCTGAACCACAAGGATCCGGCGGTGCGGGAGATCTTCATGGACAAGCGGTTCCGGATCGCCGCCTCGCACGCGCTCAACCGCGAGCGCATCAGCGAGCTGGTGTTCCTGGGGCTGGTGCCGCCGTGGCAGGTCGCCTCGCACGCGGGCAGCGACTACTACCACGAGCGCATGGCGCACTCCTATATCGAGTACGATCCGGACAAGACGCGGGCGATGTTCGACGAGATCGGCCTGCCGGTCGGCGACGACGGCTTCCGCAGGCGGCTCGACGGCGAGAAGCTGCAGATCAACCTGCTCACCTGGGACAACGCGCGGCTGCAGTCGGCCAGGATCGCGGAGATGATGGCCGAGGATCTGCAGGCGGCAGGCCTGGACGTCAACCTGAAGGTCATGGAGAGCAGCGTGGTGCGGCAGACCACCACCGCCAATGACCAGGACGCGGTGATGGTGCCGGGCGCCTGGACCACCATCGAGGGCGGCTTCTGGCTCGGCAACTCGGCCACCGCATTCGTGCCGGTGCACACCAACGGCAGCATGCACGCGCAGTTGTGGTACGAGTGGTACGAGTCGTTCGGCGAGAAGGGCGAGCGACCGCCGCCGGAGATGGAACAGGTGATGGAGTGGTACCGCGAGGGCCTCGGCACCATCGACGCCGCCGAGCGCAAGGAAATCTGGTTCCGGATGGTCGACGTGGCGGCCGACAACCTGTGGGTCATCGGCACCGTGCAGCATCCCGGCTACTTCAAGGTGATCAACACCAAGCTCGCCAACTACCCGGAGGACACCCTGCCGTGGGACCGGGGCGGCGACAAAGGGCGCCCCGAGATCTGGTTCTACCGCGAGTAGTCCGCACGGTCACTCCGTGACATGGAAGACGATGAAGTCGATGCACGGGCATCGTCCGGCGGCCGGCTCGTTACGGACCAGGGCACTCCGAGGCTGACGCGCCCGCGGCGAAAGCCCGGGCGCGCCGGCAGCCGTGGCGGAACCCGGCGTCGCACCGAGAGCGGTGAGGCGCCGGGTGTTGCGCCGCGAGTTGCGAGGCCGGTGCCGGGCAGCGGCACGGTGGGCGCTGCGCGTGCCGCCGCCCGCCGCCCCGCGTTGGCCTGAGAGCCGATCATGACCGAATACCTGATTCGCCGCCTGCTGCTGATCGTTCCGGTGCTGCTGCTCATCTCGGTGCTGGCCTTCATCGTGATGGAGGCGCCGCCGGGCGACTTCGTCACCTCCTACATGATGCGCCAGGCGGAGGCGGGCGCCCTGTTCGACGGCGCGGGCGTCGAGGAGGGGCTGCGCGCGATGTGGGGGCTGGACAAGCCGTGGTACGTGCGCTACCTGCGCTGGCTCGGCAACCTGGCCCGCGGCGACCTGGGCTACTCGCTGTTCTGGCAGGCCCCGGTGGACGAGATCATCGCCTCGCGCTTCATCCTCAGCATGACGGTGGCGCTCGCCGCGACCGTGCTGGTGTGGGTGATCGCGTTCCCGATCGGCATCTACTCCGCCACCCGGCAGTACTCCCTGTCCGACAACGCCGTCACCTTCGTGGGCTTCCTCGGGCTCTCCATCCCCAATTTCCTGCTGGCGCTGATCATGATGTATCTCGCCAACCGCTTCCTGAACATTTCGATCGGCGGCCTGTTCTCGCAGAAGTACGTCACCGCCGAGTGGAGCTGGGGCAAGCTGCTCGACTTCCTCGGCCACCTGTGGGTGCCAATCATCGTGATCGGGGTGGCCGGCACCGCCGGGCTGATCCGGATTCTGCGCGCCAACCTGCTGGACGAGATCAGCAAGTCGTACGTGGAGATGGCGCGGGCCAAGGGGCTGCGCGAGACGGTGCTGATCATGAAGTACCCGGTGCGCATCGCCATCAACCCGTTCATCTCGTCGATCGGCTGGGTGCTGCCGGGCATGATCTCCGGCGACGTGATCGTGTCGGTGGTGCTCGGCCTGCCCACCGCGGGGCCGCTGTTCCTGCAGGCGCTGCGGCAGCAAGACATGATGCTCGCCGGCGCCTACATCATGCTGATCTCGGTATGCACGGTGGTCGGCATCCTGCTGTCCGACATCCTGCTGGCGGTCGTGGACCCCCGCATCAGGTACCACTAGGAGTCTGTCGAATTGGAGCGTCAGCGGCATATCGACAGACTCCTGGTGACCAGGTGGGATGGGCAAAAGGCGCCGGCGGCGGCGGCGGATTTGGGGCGCAAGGGGTCGGTCGGAGTGCGACGGATTCATCGTGCAGACCGGCTGCGACCGAGGGGACGCCGCACCGCGGCGGTCTTGCGGCGCTGACGTGGCGACCGAACTGGCGGCCCACGAGGCACTGTCCGCGCCACGCGCCAGCATCCCGCAGTGGCGGCTGGTATGGCGCAAGTTCAAGAAGAGCCGGCTGGCGGTGGCCGGCGCCATCGTCATCGTCATCTGCTACTTGATGGCCGCGTTCGCCGAGTTCTGCGCGCCCTACGATCCGCGCTTCCGGGACGTGGAGCACCCCGCCGCGCCGCCCATGCGCGTACGCCTGTTCGCCGACGGGCGGCTGCAGCGGCCGTTCGTGTACGGGGTGGTGCAGACGGTGAACATGGAGACCCTCACCCGCAGCTACGAGATCGACCCCGACCGGCGCCACCCGATTGCCCTGTTCGTGCGCGGCGACGGCTATCGCCTGTGGGACCTGTGGCAGGGGCACGTCCACCTGTTCGGCACCGCCGACGGCGGCCGCGCGTACCTGCTCGGCACCGACCGCGACGGCCGCGACCTGTTGTCGCGCATCATCCTCGGCTCCCGCCTGTCGCTGTCGATCGGCCTGGTGGGGGTGGCGCTCAGTTTCTGCTTCGGTATTGTGCTCGGCTCGATCTCGGGTTACTTCGGCGGGGCCGTGGACATGGTGATCCAGCGCTTCATCGAGGTGCTCACGTCGATCCCCACCCTGCCGCTGTGGATGGGCCTGAGCGCCGCCCTGCCGCTGCGCTGGCCGGTGGTGAAGGTGTTCTTCTTCATCTCCCTGATCCTGTCGCTGCTCGGCTGGCCGGAGCTGGCGCGGGTGGTGCGCGGCAAGTACCTGTCGCTGCGCGAGGAGGACTTCATCACCTCCGCGGTGCTGGACGGGGTGGGCACCCGCGGGGTGATCTTCCGCCACATGCTGCCGTCGTTCATGAGCCACATCATCGCCGCGGCGACCCTGGCGGTGCCGAGCATGATCCTGGCGGAGACCGCGCTCAGCTTTCTCGGCATCGGCCTGCGCCCGCCGGCGGTAAGCTGGGGCGTGCTGCTGCAGGACGCGCAGAGCGTCGACTCGGTGGTGGCGATGCCGTGGCTGTTCACGCCCGGCCTGTTCGTGGTGGTCAGCGTGCTCGCCTTCAACTTCTTCGGCGACGGCCTCCGCGACGCCGCCGACCCCTACAAGTAAGCCGTCGTTCGGCACCCGAGACCTTGCAGGTGGCCGCTGTGGCCGCTGCGCTTCCTTGACGGGCACTCGCAACCGTGCTACCAACGAGGGTTATAACAGATGCGGGAGGTGACCACGGGAGAGATTACCGAGAAGCGCTGAGGATCGAGACGCATCACGAGTCGGACGCTGCCTGGCTCTTTTCACATCCATCGAAAGAAACCTCAGGATTCAGCCGTTTGCAGTACACACCGGATCAACTGTTTCTGGAGGAACAAACATGAACAGGAGACACGGAACGGCACTTGTCATTGGCATCATCGCGCTGAGCTTGTCCACACCTTTGATGTTCGCCGCCGCCGCTGACGAGACCGCCGCAGAGGCCGCTCCCGAGCAGGACATGGTCGTCTACGACACCTACCACTGGGCGACGCCCGCCGAGTTCGAACAAGCCACGGGGCAGAGCGTGGGTGAGTACAAGGAAGCTCCGATGCTGGCCGCCATGGTCGCCGCGGGAGACCTGCCACCCGTAGAAGACAGGCTGCCAAGCGAACCGCTGGTGATCGGCAAGAAAATCGGCAAGTACGGCGGCACCATGTACATGGCCAACCCCTGGAAGGCGTGGTCCTACGGGGCGGAGCCGTACAGCCTGTACGGGTTCGGCATAGCGGAACACACTTGGACCTACCACATCTACCCGAACCTGGCGAAGAGCTACGACATGGAGGACGCGGGCCGCGGCTGGGTGATACATCTCCGCGAGGGCCTGAAGTGGTCCGATGGAGCGCCGTTCACCGCCGATGACGTGGTGTTCTGGTGGGAAGACATCACCACGATGCAACCGCACCCTGACGTGTTCACCAAGCACCAGATGGAGACGCACGTCTACAAGGGCGTCGAAAAGATCGACGACTACACCCTCAGGTTCACCTTCAACGGCCCCACGCGCGACGTGTTCTTCAGCGTCCAGGCGGGTAAGGCGATCGCCGGCTTCGCCAAGCACTACTTCAAGCAGTTCCATCCCACGTACGCGGACGCAGGGGACCTGGATGCGCTCGTCGAGGAAGGCGGGTTCGACTCCTGGCAGACGCTGTTCGCCAACAAGTTCGATCAGCGCGGCCTGCACAACACGGAACGGCCGGTGCTGCTTCCCTGGACCTTGTCCAAGGGCACTCCCGGCGACATCATCATGATCAGGAACCCGTACTACTGGGTAGTGGATCCGGCCGGCAATCAGCTCCCCTATATCGACGAGCTGTACCGCTTCATGGAGCTGGAGCTGGAGACCATCAACCTGAAGGCGCTTGCCGGCGAGCTGGACATAGCGCGCGTCAGCATGGAGACCTACAACCTCGCCAAGGACCGCGAGGGCCAGGGCAAGATCGTAGCGGCACGGTACGCGGCTTCGGATCGCGTGCACACCGCGTTCGGTTTCAACTTGACGCACAAGGACCCGGTCCTGAGAGAGATTTTTCGCGACAAGCGGTTTCGATTCGCCACCTCTCATGCCCTCAATCGCGAGCAGATGAACGAGCTGGTGTTCAATGGCTTGTCGCGGCCGTGGCAGGACGGGACGCCGGAGGGCGATCCCTACTACCACGAGCGGCTGGCAACCACGGCGACCGAGTACGATCCGGACAA
Source organism: Spirochaetaceae bacterium (assembly GCA_028821475.1). Taxonomy (GTDB): domain Bacteria; phylum Spirochaetota; class Spirochaetia; order SZUA-6; family Bin103; genus Bin103. The sequence continues at coordinate 24,817 of JAPPGB010000148.1, read as the reverse complement.
GGCAAACGCCCTGCTGGACGAAATGGGCCTGGAGAAGGGCTCGGACGGTTTCCGCACACGTCCCGACGGCAGCAAGCTTCAGATCACCATGATCAGCCGCACCAACCGGGGGCCCGGGGAGCGCATCGCGGAACTGATCGCCGACGACCTGAAGGCGGTCGGGCTCGATGTCAACCTGCGGATTGTCGAGCGCAGCCTGATGGTCGAGACGTGCCGTGCCAATGAAATCGAGATGAAGGTCGACGACGGCGGAGCCGCCGGCATGACGTTCAGCGGATACTTCGAAGGCCACCTGGTGCCGGCGCATCCGACCTGCCCCTTCTCGCCGGGGTGGCAACGTTGGGGGGTGGATCCGAGCACGGGCGAGGAACCGCTTCCCGCCATGCAGGAGGCCATGGCGGCCTATAGAGCAGGCTTCGAGACCATCGACCTGGCGGAGCGCCAGGAACTGTGGGCTCGGGTGGCCGATATCGGTGCCGACAACCTGTGGGCGGTCGGCACCGTTACGTCGCCGGGGTACTTCAAGATTTACAGTTCACGCCTGGACAACTGGCCCACGGACGAACTGCCGTTCGACCGCGGCGGCGACAAGGGACGCCCCGACATCTACTTCTTCAAGTAGAATCGGCTTTCGAACCGCCTGGAGGGGAGCGCTTCATGCTCCCCTCCAGAATTCTCCGCGCTACCGCGAGCCGGCACGCTTGTTCGCACCAATTTGACGCATGGTAGACTACCTGATTCGGCGCATTCTGCTCGTCCTGCCCACGCTCCTGGTCGTGTCCATTCTCGCGTTCCTGGTGATGGAAGCGCCGCCCGGCGACTTCGTCACCACCTATATCGCGGGACAGGCGACCTTGGGCGTACAGGTCGGCGGCATCGAAGTCGAAGAGCAGTTGCGGGAGATCTGGGGTCTCGACAAGCCGCTGCATATCCGGTACCTCAGGTGGATCGGCAACCTGCTCAGGGGCGAGCTCGGCTACTCGCTGTTCTGGCAGGCGCCGGTCAAGGAGATCATCGCCTCCCGGTTCATCCTCAGCATGGTGATACCGGCGGTGGCGACCGGATTCGTCTGGATCGTGGCATTTCCCATCGGCATCTACTCGGCCACCCACCAGTACTCGGTTTCCGATACGGCGTTGACCCTGGTCGGCTTTCTGGGCCTGTCCATCCCCAATTTCCTGCTCGCCCTCGTGCTGATATATCTCGGCAATACCTATCTCGGCATCTCGGTTGGCGGCCTGTTCTCGACGCAATACCTCAGGGCGGCGTGGAGCGTCGGCAAGGTGATCGATTTTCTCAAGCACCTGTGGATTCCGATCATCGTCGTCGGCACCGCCGGAACGGCCGGTTTGATCCGCATCATTCGCGCCAACCTGCTCGACGAGATAGGCAAGTCGTACGTGGAAATGGCCAGGTCCAAGGGTCTCTCGGAACCGCGGCTCATCTTCAAGTACCCGGTGCGCATCGCCATCAGTCCGTTCATCTCTTCGATTGGCTGGGTGCTGCCCGGCATGATCTCCGGCGAAGTGATCGTCTCGGTGGTGCTCGGCCTGCCGACCGCCGGTCCGATATTCCTGCGCGCGCTGCGGATGCAGGACATGCAGCTCGCCGGTGCCTACATCATGCTGATCTCGGTATTCACGATAATCGGGGTATTCCTGTCCGATGTCTTGCTGGTCATCGTGGACCCGAGAATCCGGTACACGTGAAGAAATGAGAGAGCGGCTCGATAGCGCCTCTCAATCGCGGCTGATCTGGCGCAAGTTCAAGAAGAGCCGCGTCGCGGTGGGTTCGGCGATTGTCATCGTCCTGTTCTACCTGATGGCCGCCTTTGCCGAATTCGTGACGCCTTACGATCCCGGCGCGCGTGACATGAATCATCCGTCAGCGCCGCCGATGATGGTGCGCATTGTCGCGGACGGGCGCTTGCAGATGCCGTTTGTGTATGGTGTGGAGAAGGACACCGGTACATACGCGCGCAGGTACGTCGTGGACAAGAGCCGGAAGTATCCGCTTGCCCTGTTCGTGCGTGGAGACCGGTACCGGATGTGGGGCGTGGTGGACAGCGACCTGCACCTGTTCGGAACGACGCACGACACCCGCATCTACCTGTTCGGGACGGACAAGGACGGACGCGACCTGCTGTCACGGATCATCTACGGAGCGCGGCTGTCGCTGTCGATAGGGTTCGTCGGGGTCGCGATCAGCTTCTCGATCGGCATCGTATTGGGATCGATATCCGGCTACTTCGGGGGAGTCGTGGACATGGTCATTCAGCGCTTCATCGAGATTCTGATCTCCATTCCGACGCTGCCGTTGTGGATGGGGCTGAGCGCGTCCCTGCCCCTGCGCTGGTCCGTGATCGAGGTGTTCTTTGCCATTTCGGTGATCCTGTCGTTGCTGGGGTGGCCGGAGATGGCGCGCGTGGTGAGAGGCAAGTTCCTGGCACTGCGGTCGGAGGACTTCATCGTTTCCGCGCGCCTGGACGGCGTCAAGACGAGCGGTCTCATGTTCCGCCACATGCTGCCGCTGTTCTTCAGCCACATCATTGCGGCAGCGACGCTGGCGATTCCGGGCATGATCCTTGCCGAGACCAGCCTCAGCTTCCTGGGAATCGGGCTCCGAACACCTGCCATAAGCTGGGGCGTCCTGCTGCAGGCGGCGCAGAACACGGAAACGGTTGCCTCGGCGCCGTGGCTGTTCCTTCCCGGCGCATTCGTGGTGGTCGCCGTACTCGGCTTCAACTTCCTCGGGGACGGGCTGCGGGATGCCGCCGATCCCTATAAGTAGTCCCCCGCGGCGCGGCGGCTCTCGGCCGCTCTCGGCCCGCTCTCCGCCGCGCCGCGAGTTGACACCGTATGGCCCGCGTGCAGAATTGAACGCGGAGCGCGCGGTGGACGACAAGCTACTGGAAGTGAAGGACCTGTCCATCTCGTTTCCGACCGAGGCGGGCGTGATCCGGGCGGTCAACGAGGTGTCGTTCGAGGTGCCGCGGCGCACCACCGTCGGCGTGGTGGGCGAGAGCGGTTGCGGCAAGTCGGTCACCGCCCGCGCCCTGCTCAATATCGTGCAGCCGCCGGGGCGCATCGACGGCGGCCAGGTGCTGTTCCACGGCGACGACGACGCGGGCGAGCCGGTCGACCTGCTGGCGATGGCGCCCAAGGGCGCGGCCATCCGCCACTTCCGCGGCAAGCGCATCGCCATGATCTTCCAGGATCCGATGACCTGCCTGAGCCCGGTGCACACCATCGGCAACCAGATCGCGGAGTCGATCCGCATCCACGACCGCGACGTGTCGGCGCGCGAGGCGCGCGAGCGTGCGGTGGCGCTGCTGACCGAGGTGGGCATTCCCAACCCGGCCGGACGCCTGGACTCCTACTCATTCGAGCTCAGCGGCGGCATGCGGCAGCGGGCGCTGATGGCGGTGGCGCTGGCCGCCGAGCCGGACCTGCTGATCGCCGACGAGCCCACGACCGCCATCGACGTCACCATCCAGGCCAAGTTCCTGGACCTGATCGGGCGCCTGCAGCACGAGCGCCACATGTCGATCCTGTTCATCACCCACGACCTGGGCGTGATCGCCGAGATCAGCCGCGTGGTGGTGGTGATGTACCTCGGCCGCGTGGTCGAGGTCGGCCGCGTCGAGGAAATCTACGAGCGGCCCCTGCACCCCTATACGCAGCTTCTGTTCCGGTCGATCCCCAACGAGCACGTGCCGCGCAAGACGCCGCTGGCGCAGATCAAGGGGGTGGTGCCCGACCCGTTCTCGCGCCCGGCCGGCTGCCCGTTCAGCGACCGCTGCCCCAGCTTCGTGCAGGGCACCTGCGACACGGCGGTACCCCCGCTGTACGAAGTGGAAGAAGAACACCACGCCCGCTGCTTCCTGTTTGAGGAAGCCGGCTGATGAGCCTTAACGCGGACGGGGCGCTGCTGGAGTTGCGGCGCCTGCGCAAGCACTTTCCGATTCAGCGCGGCGTGTTGCGGCGCACCGTGGGCTGGATCCGTGCCGTGGACGACATCGATCTGGAGGTGAACACCGGCGAGACCGTGGGCCTGGTGGGCGAGAGCGGCTGCGGCAAGACCACCGCCCTGCGCACCATCGTGCGCGCCGTGGAGCCGACCGCCGGCGAGATCCGGTTCCGCACCAACGGCGAGATGCAGTCGATCACGACACTGGATGCCGATGCGCTGCGCCAGGTTCGGCAGCAGATACGGGTGATCTTTCAGGATCCGCAGTCGTCGCTCAATCCGCGCTTCAAGATCCGCGACATCATCGCCGAGCCGCTGAAGGCGTACGGCGTGACCGCCAGCCGCGGCGAGCTCGACGACATCGTCGTGGACACCATGGAGCGGGTCGGGCTCGACCGCGCCTACGTCAACCACTACCCCTACTCGCTCAGCGGCGGCCAGCGCCAGCGCGTCGGCATCGCCCGCGCCCTGACCACGCAGCCGCGCCTGATCCTGGCCGACGAGCCCACCTCGGCGCTCGACGCCAGCGTGCAGGCGCAGATCATCAACCTGCTGCTGCGCCTGCAGGAGGAGATGAGCCTGTCGATGCTGTTCGTGACCCACGACCTGAGCGTGGTGCGCCACGTCAGCGACCGCATCGCGATCATGTACCTGGGAGAGATCGTGGAACTGGGCGACACCGACGAGGTGTTCCAGCGCCCCCGCCACCCCTACACCGAGGCGCTGTTCGCGGCCATCCCCAAGCCCGACCCGCGCCAGCCCAGCCGCCGCATCATCGTCGAGGGCGACATCCCCGACGCCGCGCACCGGCCGCCCGGCTGCCCCTTCCACCCCCGCTGCCGCTACGCCACCGACCGCTGCTCAACCGAGAAACCAGCCCTCGAGCACCGCGACGGCGCCCACCCCGTAGCCTGCCACTTCCCCCTCCCCTACGAAGAACCCGCTCCACCCTAGTCCCGGGTACGAACAGATGAGTCGGCGGTCCTGACCTCGAACGACAGGATGTTGTCAGGGCGGCAATAGACGATCTTCCACCTGTCCAGAATGTCACGTCCCAGCAGAGATGGAACGCCTTCAAGGTCCGGATCATGCTCGGTCAGCCCGATGGGCAACACGAACAAGTAGAGGTGGGCCGAACCGGCGAAGCCGAGTACGGCATTCTCAAGATAGACCGTCTTTACGCCACCGATCCCGGTAATCAGCGAACTGTCCTCCAACAGGTCGTAGGGAACTCCCATTCTCATGGCATCGGCCGGGCCGACCATGCTCCGGTCAGCGCCCGTGTCCACCAGGAATGATACGAAGCTGGAGATACCCATCCTGGGCAGCCATAACCGAGCCTCAACGTATGGTCGCCCTGACGAGGCTCCGAAACGTCCCGTTATCACTATTGTCTACAGGATCAGTGTGCGAGGTTCGCGTTCCATGTAGCGAATGATCACGCGGTCGCGTGGGACGCCGCTCGCTTCCAACTCACCGATAACTTCTTCAAGGCTGGCGCCATGAGACGCGACTCTGCCGTCATGTACCGCAACCCACTGCTGTGGGTAGTCGTTCAATAGCTGCGTGTCAGCTTGGGACAGTACCTGGACCGACTCGGCATATGCCTGCAAGTCCTCCCAAACCCTCTGCGGGTCGCCTATTTGTCGAAGGTCAATCATGGTGGTCCCTTCCCTCCAGTGGCCAACTCTACGAAACTATACTTGGTGATCATCTGCATGCGCAAATTGACTTGACGCCCTGCGTTGCGCTGAGTGTTCAACGCCGCTCTACGCACACACCGGTTCGGTTCCGCGCCAGCGGTGGGCCGGCTTGGTTGGCGGATGGACGGCCAGCCGGTCGCGGGCACCGCTCCAGAGCTTGGCCCACGCCTCCGGGTCGCGCAGCTCGCTGTCGGGGTCGCGCCGGCTGCGCGCGATGAAGCCGGGGAACTCGGGGCGGCCGGTGGGCTGGCCGGTGGGGTTGTAGCGCAGGTCGAGGCTCCAGCGGATGTCGTCGCTGACGTTGGGGAGGGAGCCGTGGATGGTGTGCCTGTGCATCAGGATCACGTCGCCGGAACGCACCGGGACGGGGGTGGCGCGGTCCAGGTCCAGGAGGGCATCGGGGATGGCCAGCGGGCGCCCCGGTATGTTCGGACAGTGGGTGCGCAGCGCCTGCCGGTGGCTGCCGGGAATCACCTGCAGGCAGCCGCGCTCCACGGGAGCGTCGGACAGCGCGATCCACACCGTGAGCATGTCGGAACCGTCGGCCACCGGGTCCACCACGCCGTTGTCCTGGTGCCACGGGTTGGCGCGCGCCAGCACGTCGGTGGCACCGTCCGGGAGCAGGCGCTCGGGCGGCTTGATGCGGATGTGCTGCACCGGGTTGGAGTAGATCTCCGGGCCGATGAGGCACTCGACCAGGTCCAGGACGCTCTCGTGCGTGATGATCCGGAACACCGCCGGCCCCGCCCAGAACGGGGTATCGGGCGTCACGCCGCGGGTCAGCAGGCTTGGGTCGAAGTAGCGGGAGTGGTCGCGTCCGGACTCCCGGTAGATCCGGATCAGGCGCTCGGCGAACCCGAGATCGGCGTGCGTGGAAGCGATCTCGCCGCGGTCACGCAACTCGTGTGCCAGCCGGTCGAGCACCTGTTCATACTCCGCAAACAACGGCTCGACGACCGCCGCCGGCTCCAGCACGCCCACGACGCGCAGGTAGCCGTCCCGCTCGAATCGGCTGAGCTGGACGGAATTCAATCGACGCCTCCCGGCACCTGCAGCACGGCTCATCGTAGTCTCCTGCGGTGACCATAGCATGGCGAAGCAAGCGGCCGTCACTGGCCTCCGGCGGCGGGCGTTGCGGCGCCGAATCTCCAGATGCTGAGCGCGGTGTTGGCGACAGCCGCTCGCGGTCTTCGGCGTCAACAAGGAACGGCATGTGGCGGCGGAACAGGTCCATCCCTGCGCGGTAGCCGATGTTGCGGAAGATGTGCGGGAAGTCGGTGCCCCACAGACCATGCGGTGCCGCCCGCGGGCCGGAGGCACGAAGCTTGAGTGCGCTCATTGACACGGTGACGGGTGCGTGGCAGATTCGAGCGATGCCTGCGACGCTGATCGACCAAGCCCACGCCGAAGCGTATCGCAACGACGGCTACCTGCTGCTGCCGGACGTGTTCGACGACGCGGCCCTGCAGCCGGTGCGCGCCGCCATCGACGCCGAGGTCGACCGGCTCGCCGACCGGTTCCACCGGGAGGGCAAGGTCGGCTCGCGCCATGAGGATGAGCCGTTCAACCGGCGCCTGGTGCTGCTGTGCGAGGAAGCGGGGGAGCAGGTGAAGATCTGGGAGCTGCGAACGCGGGCGGCGGTCACGCCGGTGCTGTACGACTTCGTACGCCATCCCGCGCTGCTGGACCTGATGACCGCGCTCCTGGGGCGGGAAGTCGCCTGGACCGGAAGCTTCGCGGTGCGCCTGAAGCTGCCGGAGACCGGGGAGACCGCGTTTCCCTGGCACCAGGACACCCAGTACTACGGCAACCCGACCCGGCACCTGCACGTGATCTCGGTGTGGATTCCGCTGGTCGACGTGGACGAGCGCAACGGCTGCATGCACTTGCTGGCCGGCAGCCACCGGTGGGGGCTGCTCGGCGGCGCGCGGGACGACCAGCGGGTCGTGCGCATGTTCGAGGACGTGGAACAGCGCGCCAAGCCGGTCGTGCTGCCGATGCGGCGCGGCGATCTGCTGGCGTTCAGCAACCTCACCTGCCACGCCAGCATGATGAACACCACCAACGAGATGCGCTGGAGCGTCGACCTCCGCTACATCGTCCCCGAGGCAGCCGCCGCGCGCAGCGAAGACGAGCGGCGCGGCTACGCAACCATCTACGATCACTACCGCATGCGCCCGATCACCGTGGCCAGCCGCGACCCGGACCAGGTAGTACCCTGGGAGCAGATCCGCAACTTGGTCAGTTGATACCCTCTTTACTACCCTCTCTCAAGCGCTGCTACCCTCATTCTTCGTGACCGCCCGCCAACGGGCCCCCGGCCCGCGACCGCGGCAGGTGACATCGCCGGACTTCTTCAGGTCGGCCAGAATCCTGCGGATCCAGTCGCGTCCGACACCGGGACATTCGCGTTCAAGGTCGCTCAGCCGGAATTCGCCCTGCTGAGCGCGTATCGCGGCGAGCACGAGCGCCGACTTGCCGCCACGCGGCGCTTTGACCTGCTGCACGCGCTCTTCCAACTCGACGTAACCGCGGCGAATGACCGCAAACAGGAAGTTGAACCAGGGGGTGATTTCGTGCTTGCCGTCGTGCCAGCGTTGCGAACTGCGGTACAGAGAGTCGTAGTAGGCGTCCCGTGATTCCTCGACCAGGCGTTCGAGGCTGAGGTAGCGGCCGACCTCGTAGCCGTGCTGCCTGAGCGCAAGCAGCGTGAGCAGCCGCGACACGCGCCCGTTGCCGTCACGAAACGGGTGGATGCAGAGGAAGTCCAGGACCAGCGCGGCAATGGCGATCAGCGGCGGGATATTGTCCTGGTCGAGCGCGTAACGGTAGCGGTCGCAGAGTTCCTCGACGGCCGCAGGCGTATCGGCCGCCGGCACGCAGCGGAACCGGACCACCGGTGCCTGCCCGCGGCGCAGTTCGACGATGTCGTTGTCGACGCGTTTGAACTGCCCGGCGTCGCCGCTCGCCGACTGGCACAGAGCATGCAGATGCAGCAGCGTATCCGGTGTCACGCCGAGGGAAGCGGTCTTGCCGGCGTGAACCTCGTCCAGTGCGCGACGGTAGCCGTGCACCTCCTGTTCGGGCCGGTCGCGCGGAGCAGCCCTGCCGAGCACGAGCGCGTGCAGGCGATCGTGAGCGACGGTCACGCCCTCGATCCGATTGGACGACTCCACGCTCTGAATCGTGGCGGAGTCTCGGAGCGCCTTGAGAACCTGCGGCGACTGGCGGGAATACAGCTCCTGCTTGCCCTTGTACTCGGCGATGTCGGTGAGCGGCCACGTCGTGCCCATCGGCATCTCGTAGTCACGCAATCGGTTGTCCCGGAACGAATTCATGATCGGCTCCGCACCCGGAAGTTCGCCTCGATACCACCATATGAAGTTGCCGGGCGCCCGACAACCTCACTCCTGTTACGGCATGAACAGCCCGCCGCTGACGTGCAGCGACTGCCCGGTGACGTACTCGGCGGCATCCGAGGCGAAGAAGGCCACCGCGTGGGCGACGTCTTCCGGTTCCCCGCGGCGCCTGGCGAGGATCGGAATGCCGAGCCAGCGCAGGTCCTGGTTCTCGTCGATCCGGATCGGCTCGCTGCGCTCCTCTTCCACGTCGCGGTACTTGCGTATCATGCAGGGCAGGATGGCGTTGGCCGTGACGTAGGGCGCGCCCTCGTGGGCGATGCCCTTGGTCATGGCGATCAGGGCCGCCTTGGAGGCGGCGTAGGTGGCGAACGATCCTCCTCCGGTTCCGTACACCGCGATGTTGGAGGAGATCGTCACGAAGCGCCCGAACCTGCGCGCCATCATGCCGGGCAGCAGCGTGCGGGCCAGCACGAAGGTGGCGCGCGCGTTGACGTTCATCACCCGGTCCCACTCTGCGCAGGTCGTGTCGACGATCTTGTGCGGCTGGCCGGTGCCGCTGTTGCTCACCAGGATGTCCACCGCGCCGAACGCCGCCTCCGCCTCCCGCACCAACTCCTCGCACTGCGCGCCATCCGCCACGTCCGCCCGGATGGCAACCGCGCGCCTGCCCATGGCTTCGATCCTGGCGCAGATGTTGCGGGCTTCTTCCCCGCTCGTGTGGTAGTTGACCGCCACGTCGGCCCCGGCCCGCGCCAGTACCAGGCAGATGGTGGCGCCAATGCTTCGCCCACCGCCGGTAACCAATGCTACCCTGCCGGAAAGATCGATCGACCCCGCCTCAAGCTCCTGCTTCCTGACAGACATGCCGTCCTTTGTACCCCGCATCCGCGCACCCGGAACAGGCGCCGGAACAGCCGCGGGTCCGCCGGGAATCCGAAAGTAGCAATGGAGGTAGCATGCTGGTATGAAACTGAGTATCAGCCTGCCGGAGCGGGACGTGGAGCTGCTCGACGAGTACGTGCGTACGCGACGCGTGAAGTCGCGTTCGGCGGCGGTGCAGCGGGCCGTCGACCTGCTGCGGGCGGTGGACCTGGCAGATGACTACGCCGCCGCGTGGGCGGAGTGGGACGCTGCCGGCGACGAATCGGCGTGGGATCGTACGACCCGCGACGGTCTGGCGACCTGAAAGCCGCGCAGCCGAGTTGCGCCACGTCGCCTGTGTTGACCAGTTCAGTTGTTCAGTGTCTTCCTGGCGTTGGCGTGGTAGAAGGCCGCTCTGCCAATGCCGCCGCGCTCCACGAGCCCGGCATCCCGCAGCACCCGGAGTTCGCGCAGCGCCGTATCGCCGCTGACGGCCAGGAAGGTCGCCGCCTCTTCCTTGGTGGTGCGCGTGCGTCCGGCGACGAACTGATATAGCCGGCTCTGACGGCCCGATAGAAGCGACTCGGTGTCCAGCCGCGGCCGGAAGGTGACCACGAAAAAGTTGGATGCCGAGATCTCCATCGGGGGGTTGCCGTTCTCCTCCAGCGCCTGCCTGATCCGCGGGATGCCACTGCCGACGCGTTCCACGTAGCGGGCGCGGAACAGGAGATCGGCCACCAGGCGGTTGCGACGCACACTGCGCTTGCCCAAGTCTGCCAGCGACAGTCCGCTGAACAGGCCGCCGGGGTTCTCGACTTCCAGCCGGTCCGCGAAGATGCTGACAAAGACGTGCGCGGCATCGTAGTGGTAGTCGCGATGCATGACCGCGTTGGTGATCGCCTCCCGGATGGCGACCGGCGGGTACTCGTACACGTCGCGGCGTTGCGGGCGAGCGTCCACGAGGTACGCGGTGCGAATGTTCCTGGTCGTGAAGGCAATCGCACCCTCGATGAGCTCGGGAGGGCTGCCGGTGATCTCCTGCCGATCGAGCACGTCGAGCCGCTCCGTTCCCGCGAAGCGCACGCAGCTTACGTGGCTCTCCTTCACGTAGCGTTGTGGGTCGCGAGCGAAGAACAGGACGCCGCCTTGCCGGAAAGAGATGCCCTCCGCGGCCGGCACCGCCGCGTCGAGACTTGCGAGCAGGTCTTCCGGACGCGCCTCGATGCGGATTCCCGCGGCCTGCAGGTAGGCGCGATAGCGGTTCCGGTCGAAGTCCCGCGGGTAGCGAAAGTGCCGGTTGACGCTTTCGTCGAAGTGGTAGTCGCCGGCCTGAAGCACGAGTCGCCGTATCTCGGCGGTGCTGAGCTTCTGCGTCGTCGCGCCCTGCCTCAGGTAGAAGCCTTCCTTGCAGCGATACGGTTTCTGTACCCCCTCGGCCACCACCACCTCCAGCACGCCGGGGCCCAGGTTGGCTACCTCGACCTGAACCGAGGGATCGCAGTTGCGGGCGATGGCCTGTATCTCGCTGCGCACGCGGTTGGAGGTGTCAACGCCGACCACCTCGCCGGCATCGTCGACGCCGAGCAGAACCGTGCCGCCCGAGGAGTTCGCGAATGCAACGATCTCACGGTCGAGCCGGGACAGTGACTGTCTGAATTCGAGGCGCTGCCCTTCCCCTTCGGCCAGGAGCAGGGCGAGGCGGCCTGCCGGGTCGATCATCTGAGCCAGTGTACCAAGCCAGACCCCCGATGTACAGTGTTTGCGGCGCAAATGCTTCGCAAATGCGGCGCATTTCTAGTCTACGACGCCCGCATTCAATGCAGCCGGTGTTTCGCCACGGGCTGCTGGCGCTACATCCCCCAGACCGTGACAGGTGCGTCGGCTTCCGCCGGCGCGCGGCGGAAGATCTTTTCCGCCCAGGTTCGCTCCGGCGTGCGGTCGAACACGATCAGGCGGCCCGCCGCCGCCCCGCAGCGGTCCATCGGTGGCGGGGCATCTTGGCGGCTGATCGCGTCGTTCGACGGCGTAGCATGCTACACTCGACCAAAGACGCCGGGCCAACCCCAAACCCCCCGGCGTCGTCAACGAGGGTCGCAACCATGCGTTCGTTCAATACCGCCGGTCCCGTCAAGCCCGACAAGCACTATTGCATTCCGCCGCTGGAGCGCATCGACCTTGACGAGGTCCTTGGGCTGGTGCGAGACGAGCGGTACTTCGTGCTGCACGCGCCGCGGCAGACCGGCAAGACGTCGGCGTTGCTGGCGCTGGCCGACGTGCTGAACGAGCGCGGCTACCGGTGCGTGTACGCCACGGTGGAGACCGCCCGCACCGCACGTGATGACGTGGAGCGGGCGATGCGCGTGGTGCTCGCCACCCTGGCGGAGGCGGCGCAGGGGGTAGACGACGCGTTTCTGGAGGACGCGTGGGCGGAGATTCTTGCCATGTTCGGGCCGGATCTGGCGTTGGGCGCGGCGCTGTCGCGGTGGGCGCAGGCGGCCCCGCAACCGCTGGTGCTGCTGATCGACGAGATCGACACGCTGACGGGCGATTCGCTCCTGTCGGTACTGCAGCAGATCCGTGCCGGCTACCCCCGCCGCCCGGCGCGCTTCCCGCACAGCGTGGTCCTGTGCGGCATGCGCGACCCACGCGACTACCGCATGGGCGCAGCCGGCAGCCCGTTCAACATCGCCGCGAAGTCGCTACGACTGGGCGACCTCTCGCGCCAGGAGACGCTGGCGCTGCTGGCCCAGCACACCGAGCAGACCGGCCAGGCGTTTACGCCCGAGGCGCTGGAGGCGGTGTGGACGCAGACCCGCGGCCAGCCCTGGCTGGTGAACGCGCTGGCGTACGGTGTCTGTTTCGAGAACAAGACGCTGCGCGAAGACCGCTCCCGCACGGTGACCGCGGACGACATCGCCGCGGTGCGCGAGGAGCTGATCGCGAACCGGGTGACGCACCTCGACTATCTGGCCGACAAGCTGCGCGAGGACCGCGTGCGGCGGGTGATCGAGCCGATGCTGAGCGGCACGCACCGGCACACCTTCACGGACCGCGATGTCGGGTACGCGCGCGACCTCGGGCTGCTGGCCCGCGACGCGCCGCTGCGGGTGGCCAACCCGATCTACGCCGAGGTGCTGCCGCGCGAACTCGCGTGGGTGGCGCAGGAGACGCTGGAGCTGTCGCCGCCGCGGTACGTGAGGGCGGACGGCAGCCTTGACGCGGAGTTGCTGATGGCGGAGTTCCAGGACTTCTTCCGCCGCCACTCCGAGCATTGGCGCAACCGCTTCGCCTACGAGGAGGCGTGGCCGCAGTTGCTGCTGCAGGCGTACCTGCAGCGCGTGGTGAACGGCGGCGGCCGCATCGAGCGGGAGTACGCGCTCGGGAGTGGCAGGGTGGACCTGCTGATCGTGTGGCCGCTGGCGGACCGGGTGCAGGAGTTCGTGGTGGAGTGCAAGGTGGTGCGCGAGCACGACGGGCTGGAAAGCGTGGTGGACGAGGGCGTGGAGCAGACGGCTCGCTACGTGGACCGCTGCGCGGCGGAGGCCGGGCACCTGATCGTGATCGACCGGCGGGAGAACCGGAGCTGGGAGGAGAAGATCTACCGCACCCGGCGCCGCTCGGCGCATCTGCGGCGCGGCGGCGGCGCCGTGCCGGTAGCGGTGTGGGGGATGTGAGTTAGCGGTCGGCCCTGATCCGCAGCATCGATCGACTCCAGGAGCATCCAGCAGCCCGTGGAGTAGGGCGCTGCTCGAAAATGCAACCTCAGGGTTTGATAGGAGAGGCCCTCGTAGGGTACAACACGCCGTTCGAAGAGTGGCCCGAAGAGGTCAAGAAGGCTTATACGTATGACCCGGAAGGAGCCGAGAAGCTCCTCGATGAGGCGGGATATCCACGCGGCGCGGACGGCATTCGATTGACGCCCACCATGACCGCTTTCGAGTTTGCCATTGATTACTTCGAACTCGTGGCCGGCTACTGGAAGGAAATCGGCGTTGACGTGGATGTGTCCATTCCGCCGGCGGGTGCTTACGGGGGCATGGTTCGTGAGGCGCAATACGGAGACATGGTCTCCTGGGCTGCTGCGGTCCAGTATCTTGCCCCGGTCGAGCCGATTGGCTACTACTACTCGGGGTCAAGCTGGAACCCCCCACGGGTGCGAACGCCAAAAGCAGTAGCAAATCGTTGACCCCGGGGCCGAAAAAAGGTCTACCTACCCCACGACACCACTCCATGGGGAGGTAGACCATGAATACGGAAGGACTTATAGCAGCCGCCGGGGGGCTCGTCAAGGAGTTGCAAGGGCGCATCAACGGCGGCGGGATGGATCTCCAGGAGGCGGAATCCAGGATCGGTACGAGCAGCAGCAGGCGCAGCCGGAAGACGTCACGGGCTGGCCCACTTCCTGGCACGGCTGTGGCGGCGAGAAGCCGCTCGGCAGATCCGAAACGCGCGCGGTTGACAGGCTGCGGCGGGCGGTGCATAGTGATGATTCAGGGTTCGGACTCGTGCGGACGATGCGTGACCATAGCACTCAGCGCTACTACCAGTTGACGCAACAGGTACCCCCCCCCGCCGCAGCATCGATCGCGTAAATCTTTCAAGCGTAAACAGTAACCCCAACCACCGGGCCCCGTTGTCGGGTGCCTCCACGCGCGTCGAACACCGCAGACCCCTTCCCGCCATCTCCAATCCCCCGGCGTTGCCGGACATGGGAACAAGCCACCGGCGAGCCGCCGCTACGCCTCCAATTGGCGTGCGCCTGCGACCGTCCGGTCCGCGTACGAGGAGGTGCACGTGAAGAGGTAATCCATCCCGCGGCCCGCGATCGACGCCGTGGTCAACTCGAAGCTGTCGCCCTCATCGGAATCGCCCGCGCCGCACACGGCGCGGCCCGGCACACACGCCACGGGAACAGGCGAGGGAGCGGCACTGAAGTGCGTGTTCTCGAAAAACACAGGAGACCAATTCATGAATCTTGTCACATTCAGGACGTGCCTCGCCGTGCTGGCGAGCTTGGCCCTTGCCGCCACCGGCGCCTGGGCCAGTCCAGGCGCGGAAGAGGCGCCGGCCGCGGCGATGGAGAAGGAGATGGTGCGCGACCCCACCACCGGCGAGATGGTGCTCGCGCCTCAGTACGGCGGCACCATGACCTTCGCCGTCCAGCGGGAGCAGCCGAGTACGGACCCCATGCACTTCGGCTCCACCGGGGCCGATGGCGTTGCCGAGAAGCTGGGCATGATCAAGTGGGGAATCGACAGGGACGTGTATGACCTCACCAGTGCTTTTTATTACTTCCCTCAATCTGTCCTCACAGGTCGACTGGCGGAAAGCTGGGAAATGCCGGACACCACAACGATCGTCTTCAAAATCCGCCAGGGGGTTCACTGGCACGATAAGGCGCCGATGAACGGCCGGGAGCTAACGGCCCAAGATATCGAATATAACTTTCACCGTATATGGGGTTTGGGCAGCGGCTTCACCGCACCTCCTGAGACCTATTCGGGGGGCGCACTCCTTGAGATACCCGTCGAATCGGTAACGGCTACCGACAAATACACGGTTGCAATTAAGCTGAAGCAGCCACTGCTCGTAGCGTTGAAGGAAATCCTCGTCCACTGGGATGCGTTTATTATGCCCCCCGAGGTCATCAAGCAACACGGCGATGTTGAGGATTGGAGGAACCTGGTGGGCACCGGGCCCTTTATGCTGACCGACTGGATCGAGGGCAGCTCGACTACCTGGACCAGGAATCCGGACTACTGGGGTTTCGACGAAAAATACCCGGAGAACCGCCTGCCCTATTTTGACGGGTTAAGCGCCCTGATTATGAAAGAGCCCGCCACCATTCTGGCGGCCCTGCGCTCGGGTCAAGTGGACTATGTAGGCTGGATTGGTATCGCTGAAATGATCTATACCTCCGAGAAAGAGAGTATCGAGCGAACCAACCCCGAAATCGCCTTCTACCCGTGGTCGATTCGGTCGGAAAATTCGTTCCCTTTTAACATGGCCACGGACAATCCGTTCTCGAAAGACGTCAGGGTGCGCCGGGCGATGCAGATGGCACTCGACCTCGAGACGATGAACAACACCTACTTTAGGGGTGTAGCCAAGTGGAAACCTCGGGGCGTGCTGGGGGATGCTATCGTAGGGTATAATACCCCATTTGAAGAGTGGCCCGAAGAGGTCCGGAAGGGCTATATGTACGACCCGGAAGGGGCCGAGAAGCTCCTGGATGAGGCTGGATATCCGCGCGGCGCCGACGGTATTCGCATCAAGGCTACTGCGCACGTTTTCGAACATGCAGATTTCGACTATGCACAATTGGCTGCCTCCTACTGGAAGGCCATTGGCGTTGATGTAGAGATTATTGCATCGGAAGCTGCTACTCATGGAGCTCGTCTGCGTGAACATACCTACGGAGACATGATTGGTTGGGTATCTGGCAACGACTATCTTGAGCCTCTCGTAGCGCTTGGTTTTGCTTACTCGAAGGGAGGATTTAACCCATCAGGCTACAACGATCCGGAATATGACCGCCTGTATGAAGCCGCCCGAGACGCTGCCACCTTTGAGGAGCAGCAGAGGGCGCTTAAAGCGGCAGATATGTACTTCACAAAGAACCACATCTATGTATGGGGTCCTGATGCTCCAAAGTTTAACGCGGTCCAGCCCTGGGTCAGAGGTTATGCGGGTGAACAATCCTTGGGAAGCAATGACCGTAAAGCCATCTTATCCCGCCTCTGGTTTGACAACGAGCTGAAGAAGGAAATGGGGCGGTAGGGGCCTCGCCCCTTCGCAGCTGACCGCAGGGAGAGCTGGGAGGCTCACGCTTGAGCGCCGCCGCTTCTGAGCGAACTTCCCGGCTCTCCTCGATGGGGTGCATGACATGAGAGCGTATGTTATCCGGCGGCTGCTGCTCATCATCCCTACCCTGTTCATACTGAGCGTCCTGGTCTTTCTTTCGGTCCGCTTCATCCCGGGCGACATAGTGGATATGATGGTGGCGTCCAACCTGAATCCCATGTTCGGCCTGGACCGTGAGGTTGTTCTGCGTGCGCTGGGATTAGATGTGCCGGTCCACGTGCAGTATGGCCGCTGGTTGCGGGGTATTTTCCTGCACGGCACCCTCGGCAATTCCCTGCTGGGCGCGTGGACGGTCGAGGAGAGGATCCTGGGGAGACTGCCGGTCACGCTCGAGCTCGGCCTGCTGGCAGTCGTAATCGGGCTGGTGCTCGGCGTGCCGATCGGCATCTACTCGGCGCTTCGCCAGGATACCGCCGCCGACTACGTGGGGCGCACGGTCGCCATCTTCGGCCTGGCAACACCGAACTTCTGGCTGGGCATTATGGTGATGATCTACCCGGCCATCTGGTGGGGCTGGGCGCCGCCGATGCGGCTGATTCCTTTGTCCGACGACCCGCTGGGAAACCTGGGGATGTTTATCATTCCCAGCCTGATCCTGGGGACGGCCCTTTCGGCAGCTACCATGCGGATGACGCGCACGATGATGCTGGAGGTGCTTCGCCAGGACTACATCAGGACCGCCTGGTCCAAGGGTCTGAGGGAGCGGGTCGTCGTCGTACGGCACGCCACCAAGAACGCCCTCATCCCGGTAGTGACCCTGATTGGCCTGCAGTTGCCGATCGTGATAGGCGGCGCCGTTATTATGGAGAACATCTTCAACCTGCCGGGCCTGGGGCGCCTGATGCTGACGGCACTCTCCGACCGCGACTACCCGGTGGTCTCGGGCATCAACCTGTTCTTCGCCACGGTGGTGGTGGCGATCAATCTGATGATCGACCTGATCTACGGCTACCTGGACCCGCGGGTCCGCTACACCTAGCCAGGTATGGCGACCGAGCGAATGGGCGACCGGCATGTCGGGGACGCCGCCCAAACACCAGCAGCGGCCGGCGGACCGCGCGAGCGGGGCGGAGGTTCCGGACTGGCTCACTTCCTGGTCCGGCTGGGGCGCGAGAAGCCGCTTGGAGCCGTCGGCGGCGTAGTCGTGCTGGCCCTGATCCTGGTGGCGATCTTCGCCGACGTGCTGGCCCCCTATCCGTTCGATGAAGTGAACCTGAGGGACCTGCTCAAGCCGCCGTCGGCCGAACACCTGATGGGTACCGACCAGTTGGGGCGCGACTACTTGAGCCGCAACATCCACGGGGCTCGTATCTCCATGTTCGTTGGTCTGCTGGCGACCAGCCTCAACGTCGTCGTTGCCGTCTTGATCGGCGGAACGGCCGGGTTCTTCGGCGGCAAGCTGGACTTGGTGGTGCAGCGGGTCGTCGACGCCTGGATGGCGTTTCCGGGGCTGCTGCTGTTGCTGACCATCATGTCGCTGGTCGGACAGGGCCTGCTGCAACTGATCCTGGTGCTGGGCATCTCGGGCGGCGTGGTGGCCTCGCGGCTGGTCCGAGGCGCGGTGATCGCGGTCAAGGAGCACGACTACCTGCAGGCGGCCACCGCCACCGGCAGCACCCGGATGGGAGCGCTGGTGCGCCACGTGCTGCCCAACGTGGCGGCGCCGATCATCGTGGTGTTCAGCATCAACATCGGCGCGGTGATCATCAGCGAGGCCAGCTTGAGCTTCCTCGGATTCGGTCTGCCGGTTGAGATTCCGAGCTGGGGGACGCTGCTGAGCCGGGACGGGCGCAAGTACATGGAGCAGGCGCCGTGGCTGGCGCTGTGGCCCGGCCTGTGCCTGACGCTCACCGTCTACAGCCTCAACATGTTCGGCGACGCCGTCCGCGACCTGCTCGACCCGCGCCTCCGCGGCGGCGGCGGCCGTCTCGGAACCCACCGCGACCAGCGGGCACGGCCCCGATCGGGGCGCCGCCAATCACGCCCGTGAGGATGCGCGCGCTATCAGACCTCGGCGTGGACCGGGCGCACCTGGCTGGAGATCTCGGGACCGCGTTCACGTTCGACGGTCGCCAGATCGTATTGCCCCTGGAGATCGAGCCAGAAGCGGGGGCTGTTACCAAAGTAGCGCCCGAGGCGCAGCGCGGTGTCGGCGGTGATGGAACGGCGTCCATTCAGGATGTCGGTGATGCGGCCGGACGGAACAGCAAGGTCGAGCGCCAAGCGGTTGGCGCTCAGGCGGCGGGCTTCAAGCTCACGCTTGAGCAACCGGCCGGGGTGCGAAATCGGGACCATAACTTGTACCTCCTACCCGCTAATGGTAGTCGACGATCTCAACCTCATGAGCGTCACCTCTGCGGAACTCGAAGCAAATGCGCTACCACGGGCTGCGAGCGCTACATCCCCCAGACCGTGACCGGGACGCCGGCTTCCGCCGGCGCGCGGCGGAAGATCTTTTCCGCCCAGGTCCGGTCCGGCGTGCGGTCGAACACGACCAGGTGGCCCGCCTCCGCCCCGCACCGGTCCATGTAGCCCTGCGTCTGCTCCACCCCCTCGGCGATGGTCCGCTCCAACCCCTTGCGCAGCACCTTGCACTCCACCACGAAGCGCCGCTCGCGCCCGCCCTGCGGCCACACGATCAGCAGGTCGGTGCGCCCGCGCCCGAGCGCGTACTCGCGCTCGATACGCCCGCCGCCGTTGACGATGCGCTGCAGGTGCGCCTGCAGCAGCAACTGGGGGCCCGCCTCGTGGTACTGCTCGAAACGCTGCACCCAGTGCTCGGAGTGCTCGCGGAAGAATTCCTGGAACGCCGCGATCAGCCCCTCAACATCCAGCACGCCGGCCGCGTCTACATACCACACCATCCGCTGCGGCAGCGTCTCCTGCACCGCGTAGTTCAGATGGCGCGGCACTACCTCGGCGTAGATGGGGTTGGCGATGCGCGGCGGTCCGTCGTCGGCCTGCGCCACCAGCCCCAGGTCGCGAACATAGTACAGGTCCTCGTCCGAGCACGCGGTCTCCGCCGCGCCGGTCAGAATCGGCTCCACCAAGCGCCGCACGCGCTCCTCGCGCAGCTTGTTCGCCAGTTCGTCGATATGCGTGTCGCGGCGCAGGATCAGCCGCTCCTGCGCCGCCACGATGGCGTCCGCCGTGATCGGGCGTTCACGGTTACGCCCCACCTCGTCCTCAAAGCACGCCTCCCGGCACAGCGCGTTCACCAGCCACGGCTGCCCGGCGGTCCGCGTCAGGATCAGCCGCACCGCCTCCGCCGTGAACGCCTGCCCGGTCGCGGCCGTGTGCTGCGCCAGCAGCGCGCGCACCTCCCGCTCCGAGAAGTCACCCAGGCGCAGCGACTTGGCCTTGACGTTGAAGGCGCTGCCGCCGAGCACCATGCGATCCTCGGCGGTGGAGTGGATGCGGTAGTCGCGCACGTCGCGCACCCCGCACAGGATGATGCTGTGCGGGAAGGCGGCCGGGCGCTGGTCGTAGCCGCTGCGCAACTGCCGCAGCACCGACAGCAGGGTGTCGCCCACCAGTGCGTCGATCTCGTCGATCAGCAGCACCAGCGGCTTGCGGTCGGCAGCCGCCCAGCGGCTCAGCGTCAGGCTCAGGGCGCCACCCGGCCCGGCGCTGTTCATGGCCTCGCTGCAGACGCGCTGCAGCGTGTCGTCGCCCAACGTCAGACTCGCCCTGAGCGCAAACTGGGACAGCACGGTGCGCATCGCTTCCGCCACGTTTTCGCGCATCGCCTGGCCCGCCTCGACGTTCGCGTACACGCAACGGAAGTCGCCCTGCGCGCCGCCGTTCAGCAGGTCGCGCAACTCCAGCAGCGCCGAGGTCTTGCCGGTCTGCCGCGGCGCGTGCAGCACGAAGTACTTCTTGTCCCGGATCAAGCCGAGCACCGCGTCCAGATCGATACGCTCCAGCGGATGCAGTAGTGGTCCGCAGCCACTACGGGCCCCTCCGTGTTGAACGTGCGCACCGTGGCCATGGGCGGCATTGTCGCAGAGCATGACGTGGTTGTCATCCACGGTCTGGATGGATGGTCGACTTCAGCGTTCCCACCGGACCGGGCTGAGCTTCCTGGGCTTCGGCCTGTCGCCCGAGATTCCGAGCTGGGGGACGCTGCTGAGCCGGGACGGGCGCAGGTACATGGAGCAGGCGCCGTGGCTGGCGCTGTGGCCCGGCCTGTGCCTGACGCTCACCGTCTACAGCCTCAACATGTTCGGCGACGCCGTCCGCGACCTGCTCGACCCGCGCCTCCGCGACGGCGGCGGCCGTCTCGGCACCCACCGTGACCGCACGCCTCAACCAGGGTCCGGTCGCCGCCGGTCACTCGGGTGAGGATTGTCAATTCACGGCATTTACGGCACTAGCATTTGGCGGCGCTTGAGAGCCTCGGCTTGGCACGGTCCGTCTCCATGCTGCGCGATTACATGGAAACAATATAGCCGGCGAGTCCGGCGGCACGCACCGGCACGCACCGCTTCGAACGTGCCTCTCCGTACTGGCGGGCTTGGCCCGCGCCGCAACCGGCGCCTGGGCCGCCAGCGAAGAGGAGCAGCCGGCCGCGGCGATGGAGAAGGAGATGGTGCTCGACCCCACCACGGGCGAGATGGTCACCGCCCCCGAGTACGGCGGGACACTTACCTTCGTCGTCAAGCTGGAGCGGCCGAGCGCCGACCCGTTGTTCGGCAGCAGGGCGTCGCGTGGACCCGACGGCGTCACCGAGAAACTGGCATCGTCAACTGTGGAATCGACCGCGGCGAAAACGACCTCACCGGCGGGTTCTTCTACTTCCCGCTGTCGGTCCTTACCGGCCGACTGGCGGAGAGCTGGGAAACGCCGGACACCACCACGGCCGTCTTCAACATCCGCCGGGGCGTTCACTGGCACGACAAGGCACCGATGAACGGCCGCGAGCTGACGGCCGGCGTTTTCGGACCAGGTGCATCACATGCGAGCATACGTCGTCAGGCGGATCTTGCTCTTCATTCCCACCCTGTTCCTGCTGAGCATCCTGGTGTTCCTGTCGGCGCGTTTCATCCCCGGCGATGTCGTGGACACCATGCTGGCGTCCGACCAGAACGCCATGTACGGCGTCGACC
Source organism: Spirochaetaceae bacterium (assembly GCA_028821475.1). GTDB lineage: Bacteria > Spirochaetota > Spirochaetia > SZUA-6 > Bin103 > Bin103. The sequence goes on along the minus strand of JAPPGB010000148.1, from coordinate 2,950 downwards.
GCGAGGCGCTGCTGCATGCGCTGGGGCTGGACGTGCCGGTGCACGTGCAGTACGGACGCTGGCTGGAGGGAATTCTGCGGCGCGGCACCCTCGGCAACTCGCTGCTCGGCGATTGGCCGGTGGAGGAGAAGATCGCGGGCAGACTCCGTTCGCGTATGGCGGATGGGGTACCCGCACCAGCAGCAGGCGCAGCCGGAAGACGTCACGGGCTAGCTTATTTCCTGGTCCGGCTGTGGCGCGAGAAGCCGCTCGGCGCCGCCGGCGGCGTGGTGGTGGTGCTGGCCTTGATCCTGGTGGCGATCTTCGGCGACGTGCTGGCGCCCTACCCGTTCGATGAAACGAACCTGAGAGCCCTGCTGCAACCCCCGTCGGTCGAGCATCCCATGGGTACCGACCAGTTGGGGCGCGACTACTTGAGCCGCAACACTCACGGGGCTCGCATCTCCATGTTCGTGGGCCTGCTGGCGACCACCCTCAACGTCCTGGTCGCGGTGCTGATCGGCGGCACGGCCGGGTTCTTCGGCGGCAAGCTGGACCTGGTGGTGCAGCGGGTCGTCGATGCCTGGATAGCGTTTCCGGGGCTGCTGCTGTTGCTGACCATCATGTCGCTGGTCGGACAGGGCCTGCTGCAACTGATCCTGGTGCTGGGCGTCTCCGGCGGCGTGGTGGCCTCGCGGCTGGTCAGAGGCGCGGTGATCGCGGTGAAGGAGCACGACTACCTGCAGGCGGCCACCGCCACCGGCAGCACCCGGCTGGGAGCGCTGGTGCGCCATGTGCTGCCCAACGTGGCGGCGCCGATCATCGTGGTGTTCAGCATCAACATCGGCGCGGTGATCATCAGCGAGGCCAGCTTGAGCTTCCTCGGATTCGGTCTGCCGGTTGAGATTCCGAGCTGGGGGACGCTGCTGAGCCGGGACGGGCGCAAGTACATGGAGCAGGCGCCGTGGCTGGCGCTCTGGCCCGGCCTGTGCCTGACCATCGTGGTCTACAGCCTGAACATGTTCGGCGATGCCGTGCGCGACCTGCTCGACCCGCGGCTGCGAGGGAGTGGCGGCCGCCTCGGTGCCGATGCCCCCCGGTCGGTCTAAGAGAGCCATCAAGAACAAGACCCTAGGAGTCTGTCGGATTGCGACAGACTCCTAGGGTAGGCCGGCTGGGCCGGAAGCGTCGCCGTAAGGCGGCGGTTTCGGGGCGCTAGTAGGCGCGGCTGTCATCGTCCCGCCTGACTCGGCGTGGCTCACGTGAAGTGGTGCACGGTGAGCCCAGCGACGCGGTCGAAGTGGCGCGCATCCCCGGTGACGATCGCGTCGCCTCGGGATAGCGCGGTTGCCGCAATTAGCAGGTCCGAGGTCGGGATTCTCTGTCCCGCCGCGCTCAGTTGCGCATCGATCTGCCCAACCACGCGCGCTACGGTGAGCGTGACAGGGAGCACCGGAATCGTCGCCAAAAGCGCCTCGATAAATTCCTCTCGTCTTGCTCGTTGCGACGGGTGGTCGGCTCGCCAGTAGCCATGAAACAACTCCGCTGCGCTCATCACGGAAACCCACAGTTCGGCGTCACCCCAGCGCTCCATGATCTCGCCGACAAGTTCCTCCGGCGTGCGGCGGCTTCGTTCGGCGTGGATGCATGCCGTGGAATCGATCAGGAGTCCCAGGAGGAAGGCTCCTCCACCGCCTCGCCAGCCAGGATGTCTCGCAGATCGTTGCCAAAGTCCCCGTCGAGCAGGACCGGGGATCGATTGCGCAGATGTGCGATGCACTCGGACGCGCGGCGAGGAGTCACCGGCGGCGGTGCCATGACGCAGACGTCAGTTCCGCGGCGATGGACGAGGAAACGACCGCCCTCGGACTCGATCCGGTCGAGGAGCCTCGAGAACGAGCGGCTCGCCTCCGTTGCAGATACCCGGTGTTCGCGAGCGGTTTCCGTGCGAGACCTTCTGTCTGATTTCGTCGACATAGATATGATTATCTCTCGCCGCCAAAGCGCGCGTCAATTCCCGGCCGAGCAGCGGCAGCGATAGCCCGGCTGGTCGGCTGCGCGGTAAGCTCGCAGGGGCGCAGGGGTCGCAGGGCCATGCCTACCAGTGTAGCATGATACACTCCACGAAAGGCGTCGGGCCAACCCCAAGCGTCGGCAACGAGGGTCGCAACATGCGTTCGTTCAACACTGCCGATCCCGTCAAGCCGCCAAGCACTATTGCATCCCGCCGCTTGAGCGCATCGACCTGGACGAAGTCCTTCGGCTGGTGCGAGACGAGAAGTACTTCGTGCTGCACGCGCCGCGGCAGACCGGCAAGACGTCGGCGCTGCTGGCGCTGGCCGAGGTGCTGACCGGGCGCGGCTACCGTCGCGCCGCGCCGGCCGACTACGACCGCTGGGCGGAGCTGGGCAACCCGGAGTGGAGCTGGCGCCACTGCCTCCCCTGGTTTCGCACGCTGGAGGATGACCAGCTACTGCACCGGCGAGTTCCACGGCGCCGGCGGGCCGATTCCGGTGGTGCGCTGGAGCCGCGCCGAACTGTCTCCGCTCCAGGAAGCGTTCCTGCAGGCGTGTCTCGACGCCGGTTACCCGCTGCAGGCGGACCAGAACCACCCGGCCGGCACCGGCGTCAACCTGATGGCCATGAACCGCCGCGGGCGGGTGCGCCGGGGGATTGTCCAAGTGGCGACCTCGCCGCCCACTCCAACTGAACCACGGCCCGTTACCGGCGGTATGACACGGGCGTGACGCAGGGGCGTTGGAGCAGCCCGTTCAGCCGAATCAGCCGAAAGCAGCCGAAACGCGCAGTTGACAGGCTGCGGCGGGCGGTGCATGGTGATCATTCAAGGTTCGGACTCGTGCGGACGATGCGTTACCATAGCACTCAGCGCTGCTACCAGTTGACGCAACAGGTACGGTCGGGTAGAGCGCTGGCGCGCGCACCCGTAGGTGGAGGGTTTCCAGCCCCGCCC
>JAPPGB010000147.1 GCA_028821475.1 Spirochaetaceae bacterium | reverse complement strand
CATAATTATCTCAGTAGCAAAGAATTAAGTGCGCTCATCCCCTCTGGAACTTCGGTTTAGCCGGTTCGACGTTTACCAGCAGATACTTGATGCGTATAGGGCGATAATTGGCTATCGACGCCTCCCGGCAACGAAACGCAGAGAGTTCGCCGCGCATGTTCTGTTCAAGAAGCGATAGAGATGAGCGCTCCCGCTATGCCGCCGGGTGCCGCCACGCTGCCGCGGCGCGGTACCGGGCTACACCTCCGCGGGGATGAGGAAGCGGCGCAGGCCGGCGAGGGTTTCGCGGGTGGACTCGGGGCCGCTGTCGCCGGGCTTGCGCCAGTGGGTCTCGACGCTGAGTGCGCCGCGGTAGCCGTCGCGGCGCAGGGCGGCGATCTGGCCGGCGTAGTCCACCGCGCCGGTGCCGATGCAGGCCCAGCGGGTGAGGCCGGTGGCGGCGTCCACTACCGCCGCGTCCTTCACGTGCACGTGCACGATGTAGGGCAGCACGGCCCGGTAGCCGTCCGGGTAGGGCATGCCGCCGGAGACGTAGTCGTTGCCGGGGTCCCAGATGGCGCGCAGCCGCGGGTGGTCGACCGCTGCCAGGATGCGCGCCGCGTTGTGCCCGGTGTTGCCCCAGCAGGAGCGCACGTTCTCCAGCCCGAGCGTCACCTCGTACTGGTCGGCGACCGCCGTGGCGGCGCGCAGCCCGGCCACGATCTTGGCCAGCAGGTCGTCCGGGATCGGACCGCCCCCCGGTTCGCGCGGCGACGGGTTGCCGAGACCGACCATGGAACTGCGCCGGAACGAGAACAGGCGCACGATGCCGGCCCCGAGGGTCCGCGCCGCCCGGCAGGCCCGCCGGACCTGCTCCAGGTGCTCCGCCACCGCGGGGTGGCTCGGCACCTCGGCGAGCGGCACCTCGTCGAGCACCACCGTCTTGAACGACGGCGGATCCACGGCGATCACCTGCATGCCCGCGCCGGCGGCCATTCGCCCCAATTCGGCGACGGCGTCGCCGGACAGCTCGTGCACGCCGAGCCCGCCGACCTGGTTGAACTCCAGGTGCGAAAACCCCATCTCGCGCGCGGCCGCGATTGCCGCGGCGGGATCCTGCGCTATCTCGTCGGTGACGACGCTCAGGGTGAAGCTCAATCGTAGCTCCCGGACGGATGGTCGCCCATCAGGCGGCGCTGGCGGCCTGTGGCCATGGCCAGGATCTGTTCGTCGAACTGGAACCGGTTCAGGTAGGGCGGGAAGCGTTGCGCGATGCCGCGCTGGGCGTAGTGCACCTGCAGCAGATAGCGGGTGCGGTCGCTGGTGTTGGCGGTGCCGCGATGCCACACCTCGCTGCGGAATATCACCACGTCGCCCGCCTTGCACAGAATGCTCTGCTCCTCGCGGCCGTGCCACGAGGTGTCGCCGTCCGGCGCACGCCCGGCGCGGTGGCTGCCGGGCACGAAGCGGGTGGGGCCGAGCTCCTCGGTGAGGTCGTCGAGGTAGAAGTGGGCAGTGGAGATGTAGACCGGAATGCGCACCCGCGGATCGGCCATCACGTCCTCCGGCAATTCCAGCGGCTGCCAGTCGGCGTGCAGCGTCTGGTCGGGCCGGCCCGGCCCGGTGATCCAGGACGTCATGCCGATCGAATGGCAGCCCGCACCATGCAGCGCCTCCGCGATTTCGACCACGCCGGGGTAGTCCAGAAACTGCACGAAGTGGGGGTCGCGGTTGAAGGCATTGTTGACGTGCCGGTTGATGAAACCGTCGCGTTCCGGATCGTGCCCGCGGTCGAAGCTCTCCGGGTTCGGCTGCAGGCGGTCCATGTGCGCGCGCAACTCGGCGGTCTGTTCCGCGTCGAGCACCGCCGGCAGGTACACGTAGCCATCCTGCTCGACCGCTTGGACCTGGCTGGCCAAGTCCGGCTGTGCCACGAGCGGCAGCGCTTCAGCCACCTCGGTGCACCCCATGGGCAGGCCTATATGGACGAGCGCCCGTCCCCACTCCCCACTCCATATCCAACGGTCGCATCTTACCTCCGCGCCGACAGCTCGGCAACGACTCCATGGCGGTCGGGCCTTAGACCGAATCACTATTGATAATGCGATCTCAATAGCTATATATTTCGCGCCATGTATCCATCTCCGAAGCTCTCAATAGGTCGCACGCTGGTCACTTCGATCGGCGCCGTACTGCTCGCGCTGGCCGCCGTGCCGGTGCTGTTCGCCTCGCCGGCGGGGGAACACCCGGCGGGTGACCGGGTTCTGGTGGTCGCCACCACCAACATCGTCGGCGACATCGTGGGCCGCGTCGGCGGCGAACTGATCTCGCTCTCCGTGCTCATGCCGCCGGGGGCGGATCCGCACACGTTTCAGCCGACGCCGCGGGATGCGCACCTGCTCGCCGACGCCGCGGTGTTGTTCACCAACGGCGCAGGTCTGGAGGCCGAGTTCCTCGGCGACCTGATCAGCAGCGCGGAGCCCCGCATGGTGGTTGACTTGACCGCCCACTTGCCACTCATCCGCCTGGGCGACGAGCACGACGACCACGACGAGGACGAGCACGACGACCACGACGAGGATGAGCACGACCACGACGAGGACGAGGACGACCACGAGGGGCACGCCCACCACCACGGCGAGTTCGACCCGCACGTGTGGATGGACCCGACCCTGGTTGCCCGCTGGGCCGACGAGATTGCCGAAGTGCTGGCCGGGATCGACCCCGCGCACGAGGCCGAATATGCCGCCCGCGCGAATGAGCTTGGCGCAGAGCTGGACACGCTCGACGCGTGGATCATGGACCAGGTAGAGGCCGTTCCCCGCGACCGCCGGGTGATCGTCACCGACCACGACGTGATGGGGTACTTCGCACAGCGCTACGGCTTCGAGCTGCTGGACTCGGTCGTGCCGGGTTTCAGTACCGTGGCCGAGCCGTCGGCGCGCCATCTCGCGGAGCTGCGCGAAGTGCTCGCGGAGCACGCGGTCCCGGCGATCTTCGTCGGCACCACGGTGAACCCGCAGATGGCGGAGTCGATTGCCGCCGACCTGGGAATCGCCATCGTCCCGATCTATACCGGGTCGTTGAGCGAAGCCGGCGGACCCGCGGACACCTACGACCGCTTCATGCGCACCAACGTGGAACGGATCGTGACCGCGCTTGGCTCATAGGTCATGACAGACACACGGGACGGGAGCGTCTTCAACGACCGCCTCGTCGCCACGCTCAAGCCGCTCGCACCGCCGCTGGCGATCTCGTTCCACGGCCCCGGCGACACGCCGCCCGCGGCTCGCGTCGACGTGCGCTACCCGCCACCGAACGAGCACGGGCGCACCGGGCAGGTTCCGGCCGGCTGCGTGTTCTGGATCCAGGGCGCCACCGACACGTTCGCCACCGTCGCCGCGGACCACGCCAACTGCAGCGTCGGCAGCTACACGCACGGTTTCATCTCGTTGGAGGAAGCGGCGGCGAAGGACGACGTTGGCGCGGTCCTTGAGGCCGGCTGGGTCGATCAGGCGGCGGTGATGAGCCTGCCGCACATCGCCGAGCGGCCGGAGTCGGTGGTGTACGGACCGCTTGCCGAATGCCGCACTCCCCCGGACGTCGTGCTGCTGCGCATCAACGGCCTCGGGCTGATGACACTGAAGGACGCCTTCCCGGAGCTGCCGATCGAGGGCAAGCCGCAGTGCCACATCGTGGCCATGGCCAAGGATCGGAACGTGGTGGCGGCCAGCGTCGGGTGCGCACTCAGCCGCTCGCGCACCGGCATGCGCTCCGAGGAGATGACCTGCGTCATTCCCGGCAAGCGACTGGCGGAGGTGGTCGAGACGCTCGAGGCGACGGTCGGGCTCGACCGCGCGATGGCGAGCTACGCCTCGGCCGACGCGAAACGGTTCAGGTGAGCGGATGACGAATGGAGCCGGGTCATTCGCCACCGGCGACCGCGCCGGGACCGCGGGTCCCGGCCTGGGCGCCGGATGACCGAGCTGATACTGGCGCCGCTGGCGTATTCGTTCGTCGTAAGGGCGCTGCTGGCGGTCACCATATGGTGGCATCGGTGTGCGCGCTGGTGGGCACCTTCGCAGTGTTGCGCGGCATGTCGTACATCGGCAGCGCCTGATCGAACTGCCCGCTGCACTGAACCGCCACCGGTTTGAACGGTTCGCCGCCGGGCATGGCTCCGATGGCTCCGGCCGTCGGGTTGCGGGGGCGCGGCAGGCGCCGCTACAATGCGGGTGCGATGGCGGGGAACGGTTCGGAGAACGGCGCGCCGGCGGGGCCCGGCGGTCAACTCGATCTGCCGGTTAGGCCGCGGCGCAACCGGCGCACGGCGGCGTTACGGGCAATGGTGCGGGAGACGCACGTTACGCCCGCCGATCTGGTCCTGCCCCTGTTCGTGGTCGACGGCCGCGACGTACGCGAGCCGGTGGCGTCGATGCCGGGGGCGAGCCGCCTGAGCCGCGACCGAATCGTCGCCCAGGCGCGCACCGCGCATGCCCTCGGCATCCCGGCGGTGGCGCTGTTTCCGGTCATCGACGAGGCGCTCAAGGATGCGCACGCCACCGAGGGCGTCAACCCCGACGGTCTGCTGCAGTTCACCATCGCCGACCTCAAGCAGGCGCTGCCGGATCTGCTGGTGATCACCGACGTGGCGATGGATCCCTATTCCAGCGACGGCCACGACGGCCTGGTGGTGGACGGGGAGATCGTCAACGACCCCAGCGTCGACATCCTGTGCGGCATGGCGGTGACCCAGGCGGAGGCGGGCGCGGACCTGGTAGCTCCCTCCGACATGATGGACGGCCGGGTGGGGTTCATCCGCGACGCCCTCGACGACGCCGGCTTCACCGACACCGGCATCCTCGCCTACAGCGCCAAGTACGCGTCGGCGTTCTACGGGCCGTTCCGCGACGCCCTCGACTCGGCGCCCAGGCACGGCGACAAGAAGAGCTACCAGATGGACCCGGCCAATCGCCGCGAGGCGCTGCGCGAGGTGCTGCTCGACCTCGACGAGGGCGCGGACATGGTGATGGTAAAGCCGGCGCTGCCTTACCTTGACGTGATCGCGGCGGTCAAGCAGGAGTCGATGGTGCCGGTGGCGGCGTACCAGGTGAGCGGCGAGTACGCCATGATCAAGGCGGCCGCGGCCAACGGCTGGCTCGACGAAGCGGCGGTGGTCATGGAGACGGTGACCGCGATCAAGCGCGCCGGCGCGGACATGATTCTGACCTACTTCGCGATCGACGTGGCACGCCGCATCGGCGGCTGACGCGTTCGAGCGCTCACGGGCCGGCGGCGCCCGCGTTACACCCCGACATGACGCAAGTCACTCCGGCTTGATCACCCCGATGGTGAGCAGCACGTTGCCGTAGATGCGCTGCTCGGCGGTGGCGATCGCCAGCGCCACGTCCTGCCCGCGCCCCGCGTCGTAGAACGCGAAGCGCTCGATCCGCTCGAACGGGCCGGTAAATCCGCCCGCCGCCAGAATGGCGCGGAACTCGTTCCATATCGGCGGATCCTCGGCCATCCCGTAGGGTCCCTCGGTGGCGTAGGCCATCACGGCGGCCGCCTCGATCGGTACGGCGGACACCAGCGCGGCGAGCACGTCGGTGGCGGACACGACGCCGGGCGACAGGTTGAGGCTCACCAGTTCCGCGTTCGGACCGAGCGTGGTGCGGAACGGGTAGTTGCCGTCGGCGATCAGAATCTGCGAGCCGTGTCCGGCGCGCCCGAGCACGCGCAGCATGTCGGGATGAATCAGCGGGAAGGTCAGCATGTCGGCCGCCAGTGTGCGGATTTCTCCGCCACCGAACAAGAGCCGGGACCGGCTGATGCCGGTTGATGCGACGCGGGCGGCGGTCGATCAGGCAATCGATGTCCGGCCACTACCGGTTCGCTCCCGTGCCAATGACGCGCTCCAGGGCAGCCGCGACGCCGGCGTCGGCGTTGCTGGTGGTCACGAAGTGGGCGGCGGCGCGTACCTCGGCGGTGGCATTTGCCATCGCCACCGCGGTACCGGCCCAGTTCAGCATGTCCAGGTCGTTGGCGTTGTCACCGATCGCCAGCACGTGGCGCCGGTCCAGGCCCAGAAGATCGGCCAACCGCTTCACGGCGTGGCCCTTGGTGCCACCGGGCGCCACCGCCTCCAGCGCGTCCGCGGAGGGGAATGGCCCCCACCAGCTCGCGATGCGCCCGTCCAGGTGCGCAAGCGCCGCCGCGCCCGCCCGCACCTCGGCGCGCGTGCCGAAGCTCACGATGCCCAGGACGCCGCGGTGCGCCGCTGCCGCCACGTCGTCCACCACTTCCAGGATGCGGTACTTGGTGCGCAGGTAGAACTGCGCGTGCGGCAAGCGCTGGGCGGCGCTCTCCAGCACCAGCGTCACGTCCGGACCGCCGCCGCCGGCTGCACCCACGTACAGCATCGGATGCAGACCCGCCCCCCGCACCAGCGGCAGCGCGGCGGCGACCGCCTCCGCGCCCATCGCGGTGCGCCACAGCTCGGCGCCGGACGGGTCCACAACCAGCGCGCCGTTGTGCAGGGCCAGGTAGGCCGGAACCGCCAGGTCCTCCAGCACCGCCCGCAACCGCATGACGCTGTGATGGCCGCGCCCGGTCGCGATCAGCACCACCATGCCGCCATCCGCGGCGCGCCGCAGGGCGTCCGCGTCGGCGGCGGCGATTTCGCTGTCCGGGTTCAACAGGGTGCCGTCGAGGTCCACCGCGAGCAGGCGCGGCGGCGAGCATGCAGACATCATCGGTGTGTTGCCGCACTGTATCGGCGGCGGACATTCTGCTCTACCGGCCGGGACGCCGCGCATACCGCGCGTACCACGCGCGTACCGGCTCTGTCTTACGCTCCGGCGCCGTCCTGCCGTAGAATGGCGGCGCCATGGCCAGCGACTTCCTCGGCGAGCATTTTCTGCTGAGCAACGACCCCGCGCGGCGCCTGTACTTCGACTACGCGCGTGCGATGCCGATCTTCGACTACCACTGCCACCTGCCGCCGGAGCAGATCGCCGCCAACCACCGGTTCGCGAACCTCACGGAAATCTGGCTCGGGGGCGATCACTACAAGTGGCGGGTGATGCGCGCCCTCGGCGTCGGCGAGGAGCTGATCACCGGCGGCGCCGACGACCGCGCCAAGTTCCGGGCCTGGGCGGAGGTGGTGCCGTACACGGTCCGCAACCCGGTGTACCACTGGACCCACATGGAGCTGCGCCGCCCGTTCGGGATCGACGAGTTGCTGACGCCCGCCAATGCCGACGCCGTGTACGATCGCTGCAACGAGCTGCTCGCCACCGACGCGCTGCGCGTGCGCGGCCTCCTGGAGGACTTCGACGTGCGCGCCATCTGCACCACCGACGACCCGGCCGACGACCTCGTGGCGCACCGCCGCATCGCCGCCGATCCCGCGTTCACGGTGGTCGTCGCGCCGGCGTTCCGGCCCGACCGGGCGTTGGCCGCGGCCGACCCCGAGGCCTACAACGCCTACCTGGACCGCCTCGGCGCCGCCGCCGGCATCGACATCGCCGGTTACGACGACCTGCTGCAAGCCCTGGAGCGGCGTCACGCCCGGTTCCACGAACAGGGCTGCCGGCTGTCCGACCACGGGCTGGAACAGATGTACGCCGACCCGTTCACGGCCGCGGATGCCGCCGCCGCGTTCGCGAAGGTGCGCGCCGGCACTGCGCTCGCGGCGGGCGAAATGCGCGTGCTGCAGTCGGCGCTGCTGTACGATCTGGCTGTGATGGACGCTTCGCGCGGCTGGGCCCAGCAGTACCACCTGGGCGTCCTGCGCGGCCTCAACACCCGGCTCGGCTCGGCGGTCGGCCCCGACTCCGGGTTCGACAGCATCGGCGACCTGGCGCAGGCCAGGCCGCTGGCGCGCTTTCTCGACCGCCTGGACCGCGACGGGCGGTTGGCGAAGACCATCCTGTACAACCTGAACCCGAGCGACAACGACCTGATGGCGGCGATGATCGGCAACTTCCAGGACGGCACGGTGCGCGGCAAGATGCAACTCGGCACCGCGTGGTGGTTCAACGACCAGATCGACGGCATGCGCGCGCAGATGGCGGCACTGTCCAACAGCGGCGTGATCAGCGCGTTCGTCGGCATGGTCACCGATTCGCGCAGCTTTCTCTCCTACCCGCGTCACGACTACTTCAGGCGTCTGCTGTGCGATCTGTTCGGGGACGACATCGAGCGCGGCGTGCTGCCCGCGGACTATTCGCACCTCGGCGGCATCGTGCAGGACATCTGTTTCGACAACGCGGCGCGCTACTTCGGCGTGCCCGGGGTGGCGCCGACCCGCGCTGCAGGCGGCAACGGCGCATCCTGAATGCACGATCGCCTGGAGTGGTATCGAGCGGTGCTGGCCAGCGGGCTGGTACCGCTGTTCTATCACGGCGACGAGGGGGTTGCCGGCGGCGTGGCGGCCGCCCTGGTGGAGGGGGGAGCCGTGGCCGTGGAGTTCACCAACCGGGGGCCGGGCGCGTTGCGCGTGTTCGAGGCGCTGGCGGGGCGCCCCGAGTTCGACGGAGTCGCCAGCCTCGGCGTGGGATCGGTCCTCGATGCGCCCACCGCCGCACTGTTCATTGCCGCCGGCGCCCGGTTCGTGGTGAGCCCGATTTTCAACACAGAGGTGGCGCGGCTGTGCAACCGCCGGCGCATCCCCTATCTGCCCGGCTGTGCGACGCCCACCGAGATCGCCTCCGCCGAGGAGTGGGGAGCGGAGATCGTCAAGGTGTTTCCCGGCAAGGTGGGCGGCCCGGCGTTCATCAGGGACGTGCTCGGACCGATGCCGTGGTCGCGGCTCATGCCCACCGGCGGGGTGCAGTTGACCGCCGAGAGCCTGACCGAGTGGTTCGCCGCCGGCGCCTGCTGCGTCGGCATGGGCAGCGACCTGGTGCGCCGCGACCTGGTTGCCGCCGCAGACTACCGGGCGATCAGCGCCAACGTGCGCACCGCCCTGACGCTGATCCGGGAGGCGCGTGAGAGTTGACCGTATCCGATCTGCCCGGCATGCGGCGGTAAGCGCGGGCGTCAGGTGCGTGGCAGGGGGCGGCGGCCGGCGTAGCCGTCTTCGATGCGGTGGTAGTAGCGCAGCTCCGGCTCGTCGCTGCGCCAGCACAGGAATACCACCTCGCCGTCGATCAGTGCCGGGAAGTCCACCAGCCCGATCCGGAAGTTCCAGTCCTTGTAGTAACAGCCGATGCCGGCCAGCTCGGAGAGATGCTCCCGGAGCCGATCCTGCAGTTCCTCGATGGTGAACTCGTCGGTGCGTCCCGACACCACGTCCCGCGCCTGCGCGCCCAGGTCGAGAATATCCTGTACAATCGAGCGCACCAGTGGCAGCGTACGCTGCGCTTCCGTTACGCTGAACAGGCGCGGGAAGTCGTGTTCCGGTTCAGGCGCCATCAGCCGGCCCATACAAGAGCAGCGGTCCGCGCTTGTCAAGCTCCCGGCCGGACCTGTCGGACCTCCTGCAACGAGGGACTGCGTCCGGTGGTTGTCGGACATGGTGTGCCAATTGGGACGCCGTGTTTGACAAAGCCCGAACTTCATAGAAAATAGCTGCGGCGTGGCAGTTCCGGCCGCGCCGGTTGTCGAACGGATAACAATGTCGAACGAATAGAGTGGAGGAAGTCGCAATGATCAGAACGGGTAGCGGGATCGTGCTGGTGGCCATCGCCGGAGTATTCGTGGTTCTTGCGGGCTGCGTGTCCCCGGCGGGGTGGCAAGCGGAGGAGGACGCCGCCGAGGAACCGGCGACGGTCGAGGAGCAGGTCACCGCCGAGGAGCAGGTCTCCGACCTGGAGTCCGAAGTCGAGGCGCTGCAAGCCGAGGTCGCGGCCGAGGAGAGGGCCCGGAGGGAAGCGGAGGCGGCCGCGCAGGCAGCGGAGGAGATGGCCCGCGAGGCTCAGGCTGCGGCGGAGGCTGCAAAGAGTGACGCCGCGGCCGAGGCCGAGGCCAGAATCGCCGCCGCGGAAGCGCGTACGGCGGATGCCGAGGCCAGGTCGGCGGCCGCGGACTCCCGCACGGCGGATGCCGAGGCCAGGTCGGCGGCCGCGGATGCCCGCAGTGCGGATGCCGACGCCCGTACCGCGGATGCGGAGGCCAGAGCGGCGGCCGCGGAGGCGAGAACGGCGGATGCCGAGGCCAGGGCGGCTGCCGCGGATGCCCGGGTGGCGGAGGTTGCGGCACGAGCGGCGGAAGTTGCGTCCCGTGCGACCGACGTGGCGGCGAAGGCGACCGACGCCGAAGCCAGGTTGGCGGACGCCGAGGCCAAGTTGGCGGACGCCGAGGCCATGATGACGGACGCCGAGGCCACGGTGAAGGCCCAGCAGTCAGAGATAGAAATGCTCCTGCGCGACGCAGAGGGACGCCCGGTACCGATTCCGGCCGGGTTGGACCTGAACTTGGTGAATCTCAACGCGGTGGAGGTGTCGCGCGCCGGCCCGAATGCCATCTACCTGTCCGGGATCCGGTACGGCGACCGCGAGTTCGGCGCGCTGGTGCGCTATACGGGCGACAACAAGGCGATACTGGAGGCGCTCTACGCGGCGGACATGGGAGACCTCCCAAACATGGACTTCTCCAACCCGGCACTTGAGCTGGTGCCTCCCAACGAGTTGATCATCTCCAATATCGGGGTCCGTGGCGCGGCCTACTCCGTGTCGTTGAAGGTGAGCGGCGATGGCACGATCGCCTTCGCCACCTCCGGTCAGGGCCACCGGGTGCGGACGGCCGCCGAGCTCCTGCGCGACGAGTTGGTGGCCTCGCGCGGCGTCATGCGGCTGGTGAACGGATTCGGCGGCGGCAGCGCGCTTCCGGGCGAGGGATCCTGGACCACCTCCGGCGGCGGGGCGGTCGTCAGGCAGACCGACGGGGAAGCGAGTCATGCCAAGTTCGCCTTCGCGAACGTGCTGCAGCCGCCGACGGCGACGCTGTACGGCGTGTCGGCGCGCGTGGACGGCGGCGACCGGATCGGGTACGGCCTGCACTTCCTGGCCTCGGAGGCGCCCGCTTCGGGGAATACCTGGAACTTCGGCCGCTCCTACCTGGTGTGGGTCACGTATGAACCGGGATTCTTCGGCACCGACGAAACCCAGGTGCAGCTCTACGAGTCGCAGGGCGACAACGAGCTCGTGTGGCGCAACAGCAGGAACGTCGCCAAGTCGATGGTGGACGGGTTGACCGTGGAAGCGCTGTACGATCCGCGCAACTGTCCCGAGATGATGGACGGGAAAAAGTGTTACGGGGCAATCACCGTGCTGCTTGACGGCGACGAGCAGTTCACGGTGGCGGTTTCGTCGGAGATCGGCAAGCGGTCGGCGGATACCATTGCACTGCGCGCCCTCGGCGGGCCGGTGGAGTTCGGCGACCTGTACGTGCACTCGCGTTAGCCCGATGCACAAAACCCTTACCGCCGCCGAGATCGACCAGTTCCGGCGCCTGGGTTACGTGGTCAAGGAGGGGGTGTACTCGGCGGCCGCCATGCAGCCGATCAAGGACAGCCTCTCCGAGATCATCGATCGCGAGGCGCTGGCGCTGCAGGCACGCGGCGAGTTGGACGACGTGTTCGCCGGCGAGCCGTTCGAAACCCGGCTGGCGGAGATCCGTTTCGCCAATCGGGCCGCCTGCGAACACATCTACCGGGCGATCATGGGACGTGGCGGGGGCGGCTTCCACGGTCCGCCGATGCTGGCGTTCCTGCGTCATGCGCCGCTGCTGTCCTGCATCGAGGGGCTGATCGGGAGCGACATCGTCGGCTCGTCGGTGTACCGGATTCGCCCCAAATTGCCGCAGTGGGACCACGGCGAGGTGCCGTGGCACCAGGACTCCGGCTACCTGCTCGCGCATTGCGACGTCTACCTGATCGTGACCTGCTGGGTGCCGCTGGTCGACGTGACCGTTGCCAACGGCTGCCTGCACGTGCTGCCCGGCGTACAGCGGGGCGGCATTCTGCAGCACTACACCGGCGGCCACGCCGGCTATCTCGAGGTGCCCGCGGAGCACCTGCCCGAGGTGCAGCCGGTGCCGCTGGAGATGCGCGCCGGCGACGTGCTGTTCATGACCAACCTGACGCCGCACGCGTCGTTCGCGAACTCGCAGCGCATGGTGCGCTGGAGCCTTGACCTGCGCTACCAGGGCACCGACGCGCCGAACAACGTCGGCGAAGAGCCGCAGTCGTACACGCCCGAGCGCGAACCGGTGACCATGGCCTGCTATCCGCCGGAGGCGGACTTCGTGATCCGCGACGACCGCCACCCGGAGCGGGAAGTGGTCGACGCGCGCCAGTTTCAGGCACTGCGCGAAAAGTACGACCGGACTCGCGCGTTCTCTCCCGGACGCGGCTGGACGCCGCTCGCCGAGCGCCGCGGGTAGGGCTTCTCGTTGGCAAGGGGCGGCGCCGGGGTCCGCGCCCCAGGCGGCGGTGCGCGCGCGATACCGGTTCTCGACGTGACCCTGGCCGGCGACCGGAGCCGGCTGGAGGAGATCCTGGCCCGCTATGCCGCCGGTTCCTGGGAGCGGGGCGAGGTCGCCGAACAGCTTGACGAGTTCGTCGCCGACCTGCGCGCCCGCGGCGACGGCGCCATCGTGGACTATCTGCGGCGGCACACGCGCGGCGACTACTCCGAGGCGGCGATCCGGGTCGCCCCCGAGACCCTGGCCGCGGCCGGTGCGGCGCTGGAGCCGCGGGTGGCGGCGGCACTGCGGCGGGCGGCGGACAACGTACGCGCCTACCAGTCGCACATCATGCCGGCCGATCCGCCGCCGCTGCACCGCCACGGCGCCGAATTGGGGTTGCGCCATACGCCGGTCGCGAGTGCCGGCCTGTCGGTGCCCGGTGGTGCCGGCGCCTACCCGTCGACGGTAGTCATGTTGGTGGTGCCGGCGCAGGTGGCCGGCGTCGGCCGGCTGGCGGTGGCCGCGCCGCCGCGCGCCTCCGGCTCGGCGGTGGAGATAGACGGCACCGTGCTCGGTCTGTGCCACCTGCTGGGAATCCACACCGTGTACCGCATCGGCGGGTTCGCGTTGGCGGCGCTGGCACTCGGCACCGAGCGCGTCGCCCCGGTGGAGATGATCGCCGGACCGAGCAACGTCTACGGCCAGCAGGCCAAGCGCAAGCTGTTCGGCACCGTCGGCATCGACGGCCTGTACGGGCCGAGCGAGATCGTGGTGCTCGCCGACGCAACGGCGCGCCCTGCCTGGGTCGCCGCCGACCTCCTGGCGCAGGCTGAACACGATCCCGGCACGGCGATCCTGGTCGCCGTCGACCGCGCCGTGATCGAGCGGGTGGCGGAGGAACTGGCCGCACTGCTTGCCGGGCGCTCCCGGCGTGGCGCCCTGGAGCGCGCGCTGGCCAGCAATTGTGCGCTGGTGCAGGTGCCGGATGTGCCGGCGGCGTATGCCTTGATCGACCGCATCGCGCCCGAGCACCTGACGCTGGCGGTGGCCGAGCCGCACGCGGCGCTGAACGAGGTCCGCAACGCCGGCGCCGTGTTTCTCGGCGACCGTTCCCCGGTGGCCAGCGGCGACTACTGGGCCGGCCCGAGCCACTGCCTGCCGACCGGGCGCACCGCGCGCTTCAGTTCGGGCTGCAGCGTGTACACCTTCCTGAAGCGCACCAGCATCGAGTCCTACCCACACGGCCTGCCGCGGCAGGGGTTCGACGACATCGAGCTGCTCGCCGGCATCGAAGGCTTCGAGGCGCACGCGCACAGCGTGCGCCTGCGCCGGCCCGAGGACTGAGCCGGGGACTGAGCCGGGGCGGAGGCCCGCAACGGCGGCACCGCGCCGCCGCTCGCCGCTCACTCCGCAGCCGGTCAGTTTTCTCCGCCGACGAAGGTGATCACGGCGACGCCGGCCACGATCACCAGGGCGCCGGTGATGCGCAGGGCCCGCGCCGGCTCGCCGAGCAGCAGCGCGCCACCCACAACGCCGGCCACGATGCTGAATTGCCGCAGGGCCACCACGTAGCTGGTCTGCCAGCTCAGTTGAAAGGCCCACAGGACCAGCGCGTAGGTGACGTACATCAGCGCCGCAATCGCCACGATCGTCGCCCAGCGTGCCGGTAGGCGAGCGGACGGTGTCGCCGGTGATGCGCGCCCAGACGGCGGCCGGATACGGTCGGCCACTGCCAGCAGCGGCAGGAAGTAGGCGGTGCTGACGGCAAATTCCCAGGAGCCGTACCGGAACGCCGCGCCGGCACCGGCCCGCCCGGCTGCCGCGATCGCGTCGGCGGCAAGCTTGTCGGCGACCGTGTAGCCGACGGTGCCGAGGGCGGCGATCACCGCCCATCCGATGGCGGCGCCGTGCCACCGAGGCGCCGGCGCTGCCGGCGAGCCGTGGCCGGAGATCCGGCGCCGCGCAAACCCGCCGCTCCCACGCCACCGGAGCCGTCCCGTGTCTCGGAGCCGGTTTGTCGCATCGCCCGCGGTGCCGGCCGGGTCCGCCCGGCGCGCGCGCGCCGGCGCCGCCACCAGCAGGCAGCCGGCCAGCACCAGGGCCAGTCCCAGCCAGCCGGCGGCGCCGGGCACCTGTCCGCGCAACACGTCGAACACCCCCACCAGCAGAACCGGCAGGGCGCGCACCAGCGGGTACACCAGGCTCAGGTCGCCGGAGCGGTAGCCCATGGTCAAGCCAAGGAAGTAGGCGGCCTGGAACGCGCCGGTGACCGCCAGGAAGGACCAGATCTCCGGCAGCAGCGCCGCGCCGCGCCACTCGCCGAGCAGCCCGAACAACAGGCCGGGAACGGCGATCGCCAACAGGACGCGCGGAAACAGCGCCGGCGACCCGCTGCCACGCTTGGCGAGCAGGTTCCAACCCGCATGCAGCAGGGTGGAGAACAGTACCAGGCTGGCGGCGAGCGGCGGCATCGGTGGCCGGATTCGGGATCGCCTCGCCTACCAGGCGTTGGATGGCATCATGTCCCAGGTACGGATGGCGCTACAGGCGGCAGTGCCGCCGCGCGCGAACAGCGCTACGCCGTCGCTGGCATCGCGCTCGGGGTACACCCGGCGCGTGATCGCCTGGCGGTCGTTGGCGAACACCTCGATCACCGACTTGTCCACGAATACGCGCAGCTGCAGGAAGTAGGGGCGGTCGTACAGGTACATCAGGTGGTAGCGCCCGCCGGCGCAGAACGCGCTTCCGTCCGGGGCCGGACAGAAACTCGGGCAGCTTCGTTAAGTCGCAGAATAGATAAGCTTCAAACTCATGGAGCTGAATAAAGGGAATGAAACGATGATCCGCGGTCTCGTTGCGCCACGATTCCTCAAGCCTACGAACACGCTCGAGAGGCCTGTTACGTAGCATCTCTGATTCTTCAAGCCCAGGGAAGTCGCGCTGAATCGCATACAGGTCGATCATCGTAGTAAAGTACACGTCGTTGCCGCGATTCGTGGCTAAGGTGGCGACGAATATCATTGTGCATCGGAAGGAAGCGTCTTCCACCACCGCGATGGACTCTACCCTTCTTGCGAGCGTGTGCGATCAAGATCCTGTTTTGCAGATAGACACCGTAAGCCACCAGATGCGGAGCCAGCACGTCGCGAGCGAAGACCATCTCGGTCTCTCCTTCCGCGAACAGGTGGAGTCTAGCCATCAGCTCGGACTTCCACCGATCACATTCTTCTCCCAAACTTCGCCCAGGGAGTAGTCTTCCAACCACGACTCGAGCACTTCTGTGTTTGGCCGCTGAAACGTAGTCGTCTCCCTAGTCCGATCCACGACGACAATGTCACGAGGATCGAACGTATCCACGAAAGTGCTTGACTGCGTACTGATGAGAATCTGGGCGTGTTTACTCGCTGCCCGGAATAGAGATGAAATCAACTCAAGGGCGTGTGGATGTAACCCGAGTTCCGGTTCATCAACCACTATCAGATAGGCGGGATCGTCAACCGGCTGGTGCAGTAAAGCGATCAGACAGATGGCCCGAAGCGTACCGTCCGAGAACTGATGTGGACCAAAAACCAGATCGGATTGCCGGTGCCGCCAGTTGAGAACGATATCCGTTCCGAGCGGGTGTGCGGGCTCCAGGTCGAAGTCCTCGAAGTACGGAGCAATCTGTGTAATGTCTCTCACGATTCTCCGGTAGATGACTTCGTTGTTGGATTTCATTTGGTATAGAATTGCAGCGAGGTTAGCCGCATCCGGCATGAGCCAACGAGTGTCTCCGACGTAACAGTACCTCCGGATTCGGGCACTCTGTGACGTGTCGTGAAAGTGGTATACCCGGCAATGATTCAGAAAGTTTCTCAGGGTGTTGATTAGTGGCTGATTCTCTGCGAAGTGTCTGATCAGAGCCTCTTGATGCCCGGCACCGAACGTCTGCTGTTGAGGGATGTCGTTTCCGAACCTGAGAAAAGAGAGGGATTCGTCGGCGAACACAAGGGAGTCCCCCGCAGCATAGAAAAGCCTCACATAGTAGGTGTTCGTGCCTTGATCAGCCTCGAAGGTCAGTTCCGCTTCAAGTTGCTGTGTCACCTGAGGACCGAAGTGGAGATTCGCCGTGGCGCGGCCCGTGGTTGCGATGTATTGCTGCAGTCGACCGGCCATCATCTCGTTGACCATCTTGAAAAACTCGATGAGATTGCTCTTGCCCGCCCCATTTGCCCCAATGCACACGTTGATTGGCCCTAGTTCAAGATTCATCTCCTTTATGGATCGAAAGCCCCTGACAAGGACGCTCTTCAGTCTCGGCATACGTCTACCCAGGATGATTATATGCACTTGGCGTGTTGTCGAACAGGCACGCCGGCGCTCCTGTGGTGCTCCTATCGGTCAGGGCAGCAAGACGGCGGGTGGCGGTGGTGCCAGGGGGTGAGAGTCTGGTAGGCGGCGGCGACGGCCAGGATGGCCGACTCGTCGTAGGCGCGGCCGACGAACTGGATGCCGGTGGGCAGACCGTCTTCCGTAAAGCCGGAGGGGACGCTGATCGCCGGCAGGCCCGCCAGATTGCCGGCGGCGCTGATCGGGCAGCGCGGGCGCTTTGCGCGCCGCTTCCCACCGCGGGAGAAGGGCTCATCGAGCGGCGAGGCGACGCCGGGTCTCGATGGCGTCACCAGCGCGTCGTACGGCGCCAGGAGGCGGTCCAGGTCGCGAGCCAGCCGGTGGCGGATGCGCTGTGCGCGCAGGTAGTCGGCCGCCAGCGTGGCCCCGCGGGCATAGATCCCGTAGCGGTCTTCCGGCGCGGTCATCTCCGCCGTCCGTCCGCTGTACGCCAGCTCGGCGAAGATCGACGCCGACTCGCTCAGCAGGATGGCGGAGATCACTGCTTCATACGGATGGTCGGGCAACGCTACCGGCTCGATGTCGGCCACCTCGCGTAGCACGGTCAGGGCGTCGGCGAAGTGCTCTCGCACCGCCGGCTCGGCGTCGTCGGTGGCCCCCTCCGGCAGTGCCAGGCGGAAGCGGCGCCCCACCTCGAGGGCGGCGCCCCCACCCTGCCCGGCGGCGGCGTGTTGGCCGGTGGCGTCGCGTGCCTCGCCATAAGAGAACGCGCGCGCCGCAGTAGCGGGATCG
Source organism: Spirochaetaceae bacterium (assembly GCA_028821475.1). GTDB lineage: Bacteria > Spirochaetota > Spirochaetia > SZUA-6 > Bin103 > Bin103. The sequence goes on along the minus strand of JAPPGB010000147.1, from coordinate 9,132 downwards.
GCAGCGTCGAAGCCGGCGATGGCGTTCAGCACCAAGCCGCAGTCGTCGGCGGCCAGGGCGAGCGGGCCCGGCTTGTCCAGGGTCCAGGCCAGCGGCATGCCGCCGTGACGGCTCACCCGTCCGTAGCTCGGGCGCAGGCCGGCCACGCCGCAGTTGGCCGCCGGGCTGATGATCGACCCGTTGGTTTCGGTGCCGATGGCGAACGGCACCAGGCCGGCCGCAACGGCGGAGCCGGAGCCGCTGGACGAACCGCCGGACCAGGTGGCGCCGCCCCACGGGTTGATGCCGGGGCCGGTGAAGCTGGCGTCGGGCTGCCGGTAGCCGAGGCCTCCGGCCAGCTCCACCATGGCCAGTTTGGCGGCCAGCACCGCGCCCGCCTGCCGCAGGCGGCGCACCACGGTCGCGTCGTAGTCGAATACCTGGCGGCGAAACGGTGCGGCGCCCCAGGAGGTGGGGATGCCGGCGGTGGCGAACAGGTCCTTGATTCCGTACGGGATGCCGTGCAGCGGGCCGCGCCAGCGGCCGGCGGCCAGTTCCTGCTCCGCGCGCTGCGCCTGCGCGCGGGCGAGTTCCGGCGTCAGCGTGACCACGGCGTTGTAGCGCGGGCCAATGGCCTGCAGGCGGTCCAGGAACGTCTCCGTCAGGTCCAGCGGGGACACCTGCCGCGAGCGCACCAGCTCACCGAGCTCCCGTAGCGGGCGGAAGACTACGTCTGCCGGCGGGCCGGTGGTACTCGCGGCCGGCCGGTCAGCCACAGAGCCCGGCGGTCGCGCGTCCGCGCCGGAGCCGGAGGCGTCCGCGCCGGAGTGCTCGTCACCGCGGTAGGGGGAGAACAGGGGCAATGGCTCGTGTGTGTGGTCGAGCGGCACCGCGGCAAGCGCCCGCGCATCCTCCACCACCCCGGTGCGGAGTTGCCGGCTTACCTCGTCCCACTGCTCGGCGCTGAGCTGGTCGCCGTACCAGTGGCGCAGCATGGCCAGCCGGAGCGCCGCCTCGCGGTCAGGGTCGTTCCGCTCAACCATCGGTGACGGCACCGCCGCCGTCGTCAGCGGACTGCAGGGCCTCCACCATGATCTTCGCCGCCGCCCCCACTCCCAGGGTGACGGACGTCCCCGCCGCTGCCGAGATGGTCACCGCATCGGCCTCGGTGTCGTGCCGGTCTATCGCCAGTTCCGCGCCCGGCACCAGCCCGTGACGCTCGGCGAAGCGCAGGAAGCGGGCATCCTGGTCGACCACCCGCACGATGCGCAGGCGGTCGCCGGTGGCGCGCTGCGCCAGCGTCTCGAAGCGTGTGTCGTCGATCTCGCCGCGGTCGGTGGGGATCGGGTCGCCGTGCGGATCGACCCGCGGCCGGCCCATCAGTGCGTCGATCTTCTCCAGCACCTTGTCGCTGATCGCGTGCTCCAGCAATTCCGCCTCGCCGTGCACCTCCGACCAGTCGAGCTTGAGCACCTCTACCAGGAACGCCTCCACCAGGCGGTGGCGGCGCAGCACGTTGAGCGCGAGCTGCTCGCCCTCCGCGGTGAGCCGGCTGCCGTCGCGCGGCGCGTAGTCGATCAGGCCCGACCGCGCGAGCGTCTTGACCATCGCCGTGGCGGTGCCTGGCGAAACCCCCATGCCTTCCGCGAGGCGCTTCATCGGCACCCGCTCGCGGTTATCCTTCTGTGCTTCCAGGTAGATCTGCTTGATGTAGTTTTCGACCGTGCTGCTGTGTGCGGATACCGAGGTTGGCGTGATGGGAAACTCCGTTCGCGCAGGATCATGCGCTCATGCCGCGCTGTCAAGTGGCGCCCGGCGGGACATGGCGGGACGTGGCGGGCGGCCAAGGGCGGCCGAGCCGGGCCGAGCCGGCGGCACCACCGCTACGCTTTGGCATTGGCACCGGCACGCCGTGGATTCAGCGCGGCTCTCCCGAGACGGCCAGGCTGAAGGCATCCTGCACCTGGAGCAACTCGGATACCCATCCCAGGTACGACATCGCCCAGCCGAGCAGAAAGTAGGCAATCAGTATGAGGTTGTTCCTCCGTTCGAGCGTCCCCTTTCGCGTGCGCCTTTCGAGTCCGGCCAAGCGTTGATCGACAGCATCGTACTCCGCTTCGAGTTCTTGCCACCGGGCCGCGAGCCGTCTGCCTTGCGAGCTGCGCCCATCCTGAGCCGACCGGTGGATCTTCGCGGCCTTGCGTAGGGCGTCAGCCTCCGTTTCGAGCCGTGCCACACGCCGGCGGAGCCACCACAGGCCGATCACGGGTGGCGTAAAGTCCCACACCAAGTCGCAAGAAAGCGCAAGCAAGCGTTCGCCGGCGTGCTCAAGCGCGGCCACGAAGGAGCGGTTGCTTCTTCCCCGAGATCTGTGTTCGTTACCCATCATCAAGAGACAATGGACTCTGGACGGCGCCGCTTTTGGCCGCGTCAGATCACGTTCTGGGCGGCGGTGAACAGGGGCTGCATCTGCCGGCGTGCGGCCGCCTCGCCGGCCGCCGTAGCGTGGTTGCCGGCGCCGGCGGCCGGGAAGCGCGCGGCCGCGTCGAGAACGCGCGACAGCAGGCTCATGTCGCCGGCCGTGTTCAGGAACACGCCGTCGTGCGCCAGCACCCAGTGCACCGCGGCGTCGATGTCCTGCTGGCCGGCCAGCGGCTCGTACCAGGTGGAGTGAGGGCGTGCGCTGCCGGTCCAACGGCGGCGCGCGATCGCCTTGATGGTCTGCACCGCCACCCCGCGCCGCCGGCACTCTTGGTGCAGCTCTTCGAAGTCGGCGGCATACTCCGGAATTCGGAACATCGGATAGTTGAGCGGCAGCAGGACCGCGTCGAACGGGTGCCGCTCGAGCGCGTCCAGGTGCGAGCGCGCCACGGTCACGCCATGGCCGGTAATCCCGATATTGCGCGCCAGACCCTCCTCGCGTGCGCGGATCAGCGCCTCCAGCGCGCCGCCGCTGCCGAGCGCCTGCCGCCACTCATCCGGCTCGGTGAGGCCGTGCAACTGAATCAGGTCGACGTGATCCACCTGCAGGCGCTGCAGCGAGCGCTCCAACTGAGCGCGCGCCCCGCCGGCGCCGCGCTCGCCGGTCTTGGTGGCCAGGAAGAACCGGCCCCGGTGGTTGCGCATCCAGGGGGCGATGCGCAGTTCGGAGTCGCCGTAGCCGGCGGCGGTGTCGATGTGGTTGATGCCGTACCGGAGCAGCACCGCCAGGGTGCGGTCGGCGTCCTCCTGCGAAGCTCGCGACAGGGCGGCGCCGCCGAAGATGCAGCGCGTGCTCCGGTGGCCGGTGCTGCCGAACGGGATGGTGGGAATGCTCATGCGTTCTCCTCCTGGGTTTCTTCTTGCTGCTCCGCGAACTCGTCAATGCGGCGCAGAACGTTGGTCATTTCCAGCGCCGACAGGGCGGCGTTCCAGCCCAGGTTACCCTGCTTGGTGCCGGCGCGCTCGATCGCCTGGTCGATGCTGGCGGCGGTGATGATGCCGAAGGTCATCGGTACGTCGGCGGCGGCCGATTCGCGCGCGATGCCGGCGGCGGCGTTGCCGGCCACGTACTCGTGGTGGTCGGTCGCTCCCTCGATCACCGCGCCCAGGCACACGACCGCGTCGAATCCACCCTGGTCGGCGATCCGCCGGGCCGCGAGTGGAATCTCGAACGCGCCCGGCACCCACACCACGGTGATGTCGTCGCCGGCGACGCCGTGGCGGCGCATGCAGTCGACGGCGCCCTCCACCAACCGCCTGGTGATCAGGTCGTTGAAGCGGCTGGCCACCAGCGCGAAGCGGCGCCCGGCGCCCTCGTAGGTCCCTTCGATGAGTGTCATGTGCTGTCCTCGATCAGTGCATGTGCTGCGTCGATGAGTGTCATGTGCTGTCCTCGATCAGTGCATGTGCTGCGTCGATGAGTGTCATGTGCTGTCCTCGATCAGTGCATGTGCTTCTTCGATCAGTTGCATGACCTTGCTGCCTCCGCTACCTGTTCCACGCTGACCACCGGCAATCCGTGGGTGCGCGCCAGTTCCATCAGTTCCGCGTCACCGGCCATGCTGCCGTCGGCGGCCATGATCTCGCAGATCACCGCCACCGGCCGGCAACCCGCCAGCCGCATCAGCTCGATGGCGGCCTCGGTGTGCCCGGGCCGCGCACGCACGCCGCCGGGGTCGGCGATGATCGGAAACATGTGGCCCGGCCGGGCGAAGTCGCCGGCGCGCGCATCCGGATCGGCAAGCGCGACGATGGTCGCGGCGCGGTCGGCCGCCGAGATGCCGGTGGTGGTGCCGTGCCGGTAGTCGACCGAGACCGTGAACGCGGTGCCGTGCAGGGCGCTGTTGGCCGCCGCCATCAGGGGCAGTTCGAGCGCCGCGGCGCGCTCCGCGGTCAGCGGCACGCACACCATGCCGCGGGCGTGGGTAACCATGAAGTTTACCGCCGCCGGGGTGGCGTGCTCGGCGGCGACCACCAAGTCGCCCTCGTTCTCGCGCGCCGCGTGGTCGGTAACGATGATCATGCCGCCGTCGGCCAGTTCCGCGGCGGCCGCCGCCACCCCGCAGGTGACCGGGGCAGCATCCGCCGCCGGCGCGCGAACTCCGGAGCCGGCCGCGGGTGGTGCGTGCGTGTGCAGCGACTCAAGGTACTTGGCGATCATGTCCACCTCCAGGTTGACGCGCGCGCCGGGCTTGCGGTCGCGCAGCGCGGTGTGGTGTGCGGTGTAGGGAATGATGGAGAACGCGACGCGGCTGCCGGCCAGCCCGGCGACGGTCAGACTGACGCCGTTCACGGCCAGCGAACCCTCCTGGGCCACGTAGCGGCGCAGGTCGCCCGGTATGTCGATCTCGAAGCGCCACGTGCCGGTCGCGTCATCGCTGCCGTCCGCGGCCGTGGCGCTCGTAGCGCCGTCTCCCTCGGTGTCCGGTGCGCCGCTGAAGGGTTGCCACGCGCGCACGATGCCGGTGGCGTTCACGTGGCCCTGCACGAAGTGCCCGTTCAGGCGGCTGCCCACCGCCAGCGCGCGCTCCAGGTTGACCCGGTCGCCCGCCCGCAGCGCGCCGAGCGTGGTCTTGTCCAGGGTGGCGCCGCCGGCGTGCACGACGAACCCGCCGCGGTCATGGCTCACCACGGTCTGGCACACGCCGTCCACGGCCACCGACGCTCCGGGCGCCAGGTCGTCGAGCACCAGGGCGCAGCCGATCGACAGGCGCACCCCGCCGTCCGCGTCCGTGCGCTCCAGGATAGTGCCGATTTCCTCGACGATTCCGGAAAACATCGCGCTCCTCACCCGGCCCGCGCGACCGCCGGCTGCGCTTCGCCGGCCGGCAGTACTGCGCGCCTCAGCGCACCAAGATCGCGGTACCCGGACACCATCACCTGGTCATTGATGATCGTCGTGGTCACGCTCTGCAGGCGCGCGGCGCCGGCGATGCGGTGGGTGCCGAGGTCGCCCACCGCGGCGACGCCTTCCCCGATCAGCAGCGGGGCCACGAACGCGGTGAGCCGGTCGCAGCGCCCGGCGCGCAGGAACGACGTGTACACGGCGCCGCCGCCTTCCACGAGCAGCGAGCGGATGCCGCGCTCGTGCAGCGCCCGCAGCACGTCGTCGAGGTCCGTCCGCCCATCGGCTCCGCCGGCCACGACCTCTACGTGCACGCCGCGCGCCGTGAGTTCGCGGTGGCGTGCCGGGTCGGCCCGTGCGGTGGTCAGCACGATGGTGCGCGCCGCGTGCTCGTCGCTGGCCAGCCGCGCCGCTGCGGGCAGCGCGAGGCGGCTGTCGAGCACCACGCGCCACGGCGTCGCCGCCGACCCGGCACCCGCTTCGACGTCGCGCACGGTGAGCCGTGGATCGTCGTGCAGCGCGGTCCCGCGCCCCACCAGGACGGCATCGTGCTCGGCGCGCATCCGGTGTACCAGGCGGCGCGCGGCGGCGTCGGTGATCCACCGCGAGTCGCCGCCGCGGGCGGCGATGCGCCCGTCGAGCGATTGGGCGACTTTCAGGTGAACGTAAGGCCGTCCGTAGTGCACGGCGGTGAAGAACGGCACGTTCAGAAGCAGCGCCGCATCGGCCTCCACGCCGACGGTCACCGCGATGCCCGCCTCGCGCAGCAGCCGTACGCCGGCGCCGCTGACGTGCGGGTTGGGATCGAGCGTGGCGACGGTCACGCGGGCGATGCCGGCGCGGACGATGGCCGCGGCGCAGGGTGGGGTGAGCTTGCCGGGATAGGCCGCGGCACACGGCTCCAGGTTGCAGTACAGGTGTGCGCCGTGCGGGTTCTCGTGGTGCTCGCGGCAAGCCTCGATGGCCGCGGCCTCGGCATGGCGGGCGCCGTGGCGTTCGTGGAACCCCTCGCCGATTACGCGTCCGTCCTTCACCACAACACAGCCGGTCATCGGGTTGGGCGAAGTGCGCCCACGACCGCCCTCGGCGAGTCGCAGCGCGCGCTGCATGTAGTGGTGATGGCTGGTTCCCGTCACGTCCATACGCTTCGAGAAACTTCGGCACCGGCGGACCGCGCGGGCGCACCACCGCCACGTGGGGCCGCGTCGGCGCACCACGCCGCCGGCCGCCCGATGCCGCGGACCGGCATCCGGGCGCACCGTAAGCGCCTGTGCGCGCGAGAAAGTCGGTCGGAACTTCTCCCATCCGGACTGTTACCGTCGGCACCGGAATTGCACCGGTTCAGTCCCGCCCGCCGCAGGCGCACGGGAGTAGTGGGCTGCGCGCGCCACAGGGGCGCCCATCACCACCGGTCTGGAATTACACCATGCCCCGAAGTTCTCTGTACTCCGAAGTGTAGGGTTGCCGACGCCATCCCGTCAACGAGCCTCAACGAGCCTGCCGGCGGACGATGCTTCAAGAGCGACTACGTTGAACCGCGCCATCGAGCCCGGCGGCAGCCTCCACCGGCGCGGCTACGGTATGAGTGCCGCCATTACGCGCTGCAGGATCGGAATCAACACCGCGGCGCCTCCCAACACGGCCAGAATCCACCGCGTCTGGATCGTTATTTCCTTGCGGACGTCGGTGATTTCCTTGCGGACGTCGGTGATTTCCTTGCCGAGATCCACCCTTACGGCGATGATCTCCGCGTTTACTCGCTTTTCCGACTCCGCTACGTGACGCAGAAACCGCTCCTCCAGGACCTGGAGCAGTTGCTCCTTCTGCACTTCGCGCCGCTCTTCCTGATCCGATTCGATCTGGCGCAGCATCTCGACCAACGACTCGGTCGCTGCTTCTCCCAGGCGCTCCTGCAACGGACGTGGCACCGACAACACTGCCATGACTCAGGCTACTCGCCACTCACACTACCCGGAACCGGCGTCGCCGTCCATCATTCGCTGTTGTAGTGGACAGAAACGCCGGGGCACTACGGTGCGACATCTGCGATGTCCGCCACTGCTCCAGCGCCGACGTTCGCCGGCTATTGGGGGTGGCGGCCGCGATCCGGCAACCCGAGGACCTCGTACGCGTGGCGGGCGAACTCCGGTTCGAGGTCGCCCGGCTCCAGGTCCACCCCCTTGGCCAGATGCTTCACTACCAGGCCGAGGGCAGTGAGCCGGGCGTACTTCTTGTCGTTGGCCGGAATCGCGTGCCAGGGGTGGACCACCGTGGAGGTGCGGCGGAACATCTCCTCGATGGCGGCCTCGTACTCGGGCCAGCGCGCCCGGTTGCGCAGGTCTTCCGGCGACAGTTTCCAGCGCTTGAGGGGATCGTTCAGCCGTGCGCGGAAGCGCTTGAGCTGCTCCTGCGGGGTGATGTGCAGGAAGATCTTCACCAGCCGGATGCCGTCGTCGGCGAGCAGCCGCTCGAAGTCGTTGATTTCCGCGTAGGCGCGGCGCCACTCGGCTTCGCCGGCGAAGCCTTCGACCCGCTCCACCAGCACGCGACCGTACCAGGAGCGGTCGAACACCACGAGCTGGCCGGGGTAGGGCAGGCGGCGCCAGAAGCGGTACAGGTAGGGCTGCCCCTGCTCCTCCGGGAGGGGCGCCGCGATCGGCCACACCTTGAAGCCGCGCGGATCGAGCGGCCAGCCCAGGCGGCGGATGATGCCGCCCTTGCCGGCGGCGTCCCAGCCCTCGAACACCACCACCGCGCGCCGCCCCTGCGCCCGGTAGGCGAGCGAGATCTCCCTCAGGCCGTGCTCCCGGCGGCTGAGCTTCGCCTCGTACTCGCGGCGCCCGACGTGCGCCGACATGTCCAACTCCGCCAGGCTGGGCGGCCGCCGTTGCAACCGGTTCGGCGGGCGCTGGCTCACCCGCGCTTTCGATTTCCCTGCCATAACCTCGACTTCCCTGACCGCCCAGTTCTGCCGCCCGGGTACGCGGCCTCGATCCTTGTGCGACGCACCCTTTGTGCGACGAAACCGCCCCGCCGTGCAACCCGCTCGCCACGACGCACCGCTGTCCGCGTTCGTACGCCCGAGCGGGCCCGACTGGCCGCACGGGCGCCGCCACGATAGGGTTGTCCTGAACGGAGCTGGATGCGGCGCGAGTGCGCGGTCGTCGACAGCCGGGAGACCGCGCGTGGCGCGGAAATTCCGGACTGCGCTTACGGCGCCCACCTTGGGGAGCGCGCGCGGCGGCACAGCGCACGGGAGGTAGGGTATGGCGACCATGAAGGCGGCGATTTATACCGGGATCAGGGAGATCGAGGTGCGGCAGGTGGAGTGCAGCCGCCCGGAGGCGGGGCAGGTGCTGCTCGACACCCGCTGTACCGGCATCTGCGGCAGCGACCTGCATTCCTACTTCGGCACCTGGGGGCAGTCGCACACCACGGCCGCGGGCCACGAGACCTGCGGCGTCGTGGCGGAGGTGGGTGCGGGCGTCACCGGCTTCGCCGTCGGCGACACGGTGGCGGTGGAGTGCTTCTCGCACTGCGGCGAGTGCGTGTACTGCACCACCGGCCAGTACAACCACTGCCTGCGGCGGCAGGGCATCTCCCCCAACACCCACGGCGGCTTCGCCGAGTTCACCGCCGTGCACGCCTCCGGGCTGTTCAAGCTGCCGGCCGGCATGAGCTACGAGGATGGTGCGCTGGTCGAGCCGCTGGCGGTGTCGTGGCGCGCGCTGGCGCAGGCCGGCGCCGGCTCGCGCGACCGGGTGGCGATCATCGGCGGGGGGGGGGGGGGGGGGCGGGGGGGGGGGGGGGGGGGGGGGGGGGGGGGG